>JAJYPA010000421.1 GCA_021795795.1 Pseudomonadota bacterium
TGGCGATGATGCGCCCCATGGGCAGCGCTCCGCGTGGAATGGCGAGCACCAAGGGATGTTTGCCATCGTAAGCGGCCAGGCTCCGGGCCAGTAATTCCGCTGCCGCTTCACGGTTGGCAAAATGTTGTGGAATCGTGGTCATCATTAGTCCTCCAAGTGATATGGCAGTGCCAAGCCGCTAGCCAGAAGCACCTCAATGCGTGGTGCGATGGTCAGGCTGCGTCTCTGACCAAGCACCGTTCTGGCCATCATATTGACATATCGTTCAATGGCTTCGATAGAGAGGCTTTCCACCTCGCTGCAGCGGACTGTCACCCAGCAGTTGGCCTTGTAAGCGTTGCCCAGGTGCAGACTCAGTTGATCGAATACGGTGAGGGGCATGCGAACACACAAATGTTTACCCGCTGCGGTGGTGAAATCCATAGTAAGGTCATTACGCGGTGAGGCGTGGGATGGAGTGGGTGCCGTGGAGGAGGGTGAGAGCATTTTATGCGCCAGCGTACGGTTCAACAGATCCATGGTTATCTCCTTGTTGTCTATGAAAAGATAATGTGCGATCAGTATGGACCCTTCTGGCTTGGATCTGTCTGAAGCCCATCTTTACGTGGCAATAGCTGGCTGTATGATCATCCAATATCAGGCTTTTATAAATTGCGAAGTCGGCGGCGAAGTTGATCTAAGCGTGGAAATTTCGTGAAACGGATTGAATGGATCAGGAAACGCGCCCAAGTCGAAGCGTAACAAATTAAGCCGGTGTGGTTGTTATGTAAATATGCTTTATAGCTCATGAGCTGGGGATGACATTTTATCCTCATTATGAATAATCTTCTACCTCATGCTATAACAATAATCGCGCTAATAGCAAACTGCTAACTTAACATATTTCATAAGCCTTATGGCGCAAATTTGGTGGCAGTATTGGAGGTGTGATTATCTATGAAACAATAGGTTCTTCTGGCTGACTGCGTAACGAATATTTGTCGGTGCCACCGAAGGCGCGGTGTGCTGCGACGGTATTCCCGCTTTATCCTCCGGTGGCTCCGCCATGGAGTCCTCGCCACAGTAGCGGTTGGCATCAGTTGCCTATACGCAAGGGGATGCGGCGGCGCCCAAAGCGCCCGATCTGGCGTTCGAAGCGCCCGGCGATGGGGTGCTGACAATGGGGACAATGGCCATCGGGGGTCAGATGGTAGCTGAGGATCTCGTACCAGTCCCGCGTGATCAACGGTGCGCCACAGCCGGGGCAATAAGTGGTGTCGCCCGTGGCGTCATGGATGTTGCCGGTATAGACATAACGGAGCCCTGCCTCCAGGGCGATCTGCCGCGCCCGGGTCAGGGTGGCGGCAGGGGTGGGGGGCACATCGGGCATCCGGTAGTCGGGGTGAAAAGCGGAAAAATGCAGCGGTACGTCGGGGCCGAGGTGGTCCATGATCCATGCGCATTCGGCGCGGATTTCGGCCTCGGAATCATTGTGGCCGGGGATGAGCAAGGTGGTGATCTCCAGCCAGGTGGAGGTCTCCCGGACGATATACTCCAGGGTTTCCAGCACCGGTGCCAGATGAGCGCCGGTCAGCCGGTAATAAAACTCCTCGGTAAAGGCCTTGAGATCAACATTGGCGGCATCCATCTTGGCAAAGAAATCCCGCCGGGCCTCGGCGTGCACATAGCCCGCGGTCACGGCCACCGTCTGAATCCCTTGTGCGTGGCAGGCATCGGCGGTGTCCATGGCGTATTCGGCAAAGATGATGGGGTCGTTGTAGGTGAAGGCGACACTTTTGCAGTCGAGGTCCCGGGCCATTTGGGCAATGGCCGCGGGACTGGCCTGGTCCTGCAGTCGATCCATCTCGCGGGATTTGGAAATGTCCCAGTTCTGGCAGAACTTGCAGGCGAGATTGCAGCCTGCGGTACCAAAGGATAAGACACTGCTACCCGGATAAAAATGGTTCAAGGGCTTTTTTTCTATGGGGTCCACACAAAAGCCAGAGGATCGTCCATAGGTGGTGAGCACCATGGCATCGCCCACCCGCTGGCGTACGAAACAGGCGCCGCGCTGGCCGTCATTGAGCCGACAGTCGCGGGGGCAGAGGTCGCACTGGATACGGCCGTCTTCCAGGCGATGCCAGTAGCGAGCGGGGTGCTGCCCTTCGGGATGTTCGGTGTGACCGCTGTTCATGTTGCCTTCCCGGCGGGGGCCTGGGGCTCGCGCCATTTTTCGACGTGGTAGCGATAGACTTCGAGTTCTAGCGACCAGAAATCCGACGGAAGCCCGGCCTTGCGCTTGAGTTGGCTCAGGAATTGTTTGGGATCTGGCAGCTCTTCCCAAACCTGGGGGAGGAAGGTGCCCTGATAGGTCCCGTAACGCAGGAGGAGGCCATGCCTGCCAGGCTGGATCTGGGTGATCAGGTCGACTTCGCTGCGGACGGCCAGCCGTTCCAGCGGGGACAGAACCGACACTTCCACTTGCACGCCAAGCCACTCTGCCGCGCTTACGGGCGGAAAGCGAGGGTCATGAAAGGCCGCAGCCAGGGCATTGGCGCGGATGTCTTCGTCGAGAGGGCGATGGGCGATGAGGCTGCCGATGCAGCCGCGCAGGGCGCCCCGCTGGTTGAGGGTGACAAAGCTTGCTGCCGGATCGCGTAGCCAGTTTGCGGCAGGGACGGGCGCCGCTGTCTGGCCCAGGGCCTCAGTGATAGCCGTTCGGGCGAGGCCGAGCAAAACCGGGCCGGCGTTTGCCGGAAGCTGCCCGGGATGGTCTTCCTGGGATGTTTGATGCGCGTGTTTCATGGCGTTGTGGGCTCCGTAAAAAAGGCAAAGGCCGCATAGCCGACCACGGTGTCGCGGCTTCCGGCAGTATCACCGGAATTACGCAGATCAAGCAGGCGTGGCTGTAAGTGATGACGACGGGCGATCTGCAGAAGGCCGTTGATGGGGGTGGCGCCACAGGCCTGCTCATGATGGATGGGCGTGCCGTCGAGGCGCAGGATCTGCTGAACCGTGGCAGTATCGATACCGCGCGCCTCGGCATAGGGGTGGTAGTGTGACAGATCCGAACTGATCAGAATGACGGTTTCTGGCCCACCCCATAACACATCCAGCACCTCTGCCACTTCCTGGGTAGTGGCTTCCCCCACCACCAGGGGCAGAATGGATACTGGCCCTAGCACCTCTTGTATAAAGGGCAACTGCACCTCCAGGGCATGTTCCTGGGCATGGGCGACAGGCAGTTCCAGAACTTGGGGCAGTCGCGCGATAGCGGCAACCCCGGCGCGATCCACGGAGAGCGCCCCGAGGGGCGTCTGAAAAGCATCCACGCCAGGTAGGGCGATACCCCGAAAGGACACGCGATGGGCTGGACCGAGGAGGACGACCCGCTGGATTTTCCCCTGGCCCGGCGCCAGCAAGTTATAGGCGCTGGCTGCTATGGGCCCGGAATAGACATAACCGGCGTGAGGGACGATCAGCGCCTTGGGCCATGACAACGCCTCTTGGCCGCTGGGCAGATGAGTGCCAGACTCGCGGAGATATTGTTGCACGTCTTTATTCAGAATCGTCGCCTGAGCGGGATAAAAAGCACCGGCTACGGCGGCTGGTCGCATATGTGTCATGACTGATTCCCCCTAATTAATACCTATATCAGGATGCCATAGGAGTTTTTCAAGGGGCGGCCATTGAACGCCGTGGATTATCCTGGCTTATTGATCGCCTTTGGCGTAGAGGCCTATGAGGGCCGTCTCGGCCAATATATGTCCGCGCATGGCCGTCTGGAGCTGCGTTTTATCGGGATGTTGCAAGTCCGGAAGTACCGTGTCCAGCGCATAGAGCCGAAAAAAATACCGGTGCCTGCCGATGGGTGGACAGGGACCGCTGTAGCCCGTGCGATGCCAGTCATTGATGCCTTCCCGGGTACCAGGCGGAAGTTCCCGCAGCCCTGCGGGGAGATCCGGTATACCGGACGGGATGTTGTACAGGACCCAATGCACCCAGATGCGCTGGGGGGCAGCAGGGTCTGGAGCGTCAGGGTCTTCGACAATGAGGGCTAGACTCTGAGTCCCGGCAGGGAGATGCTCCCAGCGCAGGGGAAGCGAAAGGTCGGTCCCCTCGCAGGTGTACTGGCGCGGAATGGTGCTATTACTGGCAAAGGCACTAGAATGTAATCGCATGGCTAGCTCCTGAGCGTCGGGTCCAAAAAATATCCGCCAACACGGGACCGACATGGGCGCGGTTCAATATTGCCACTAACGTTGATCTGAGTTGTTCGAAACAATCTCCTCCAGATCTATCGCCGCGTCTGTGTGACCGGTCTTCCTAGATGTCGCAGTCGATTGTCTGTCGCCGCGCTTCCCCAGATATGGCCCCAAGGGCTTTGCCATGGCCCCATTTCCGCTTTAGGGACACAACGCCTTGGCGAGGTGTCCCACCAGTTCGGGAACAACTTCCTGGCTATAGTCTTTGTCCAAAGTCGCACGCACCATCGCGCTGGTGGGAGCATCCAGACTTTCTCGAAGCAGACCAAGGAAATGCGGCGGTGCCACGAGGATCAGATGCTGAAAGGCCCCCGCCATGCGTCCCGCCCCAAGGCGTTCCACCAACTCCGCGGCAAAGCGCTGCATTTCCGTTTCCTTGGGACTGGTCTTCCATTGGATTGCGGAACGCCCACCCTGGGCGTCGCTTTGTTGGGTACGACCGGCGCTATCTGTGACGAGATCCCCTTCATGCTTGCGGCTGTCAGGATGGGTCCAATTATGGACGAGTTGCAAACCCTTGCCACAGCCTTCGTTGAGAAAAAGTCGTGCTTCGGCGGCGTTGCTTACTAATACCCAAGTGCTGGTCATATGTTTCCTCTTCAATTTATGTAAAGCTCACCAGCATGCCCAAAAGGCGGTATGCCTCTTTTAGCATGCTAACGAGCGATTTGTTGGAGCGCCTACTCCACTTTCACTTCAATGGCCTTATGCCTCGTTTCAGCACTTTTTGGCACCTGGAGATTCAGCATGCCATCCTTAAACGTGGCTTTGATCTTGGTCTCGTCAACATTGTCAGGCAGCGTAAAACTACGGACAAAACTTCCGTAGCACCGCTCGACTCGATGGAACTTTTTCCCTTTTTCTTCCTTCTCCTGCTTCCTTTCCCCTTGGATGGTCAGCACCCGGTTGTCCACGCTGACTTTGACATCTTCTTTCCTGACCTCGGGTATTTCCGCCTTGATCACGAAATCATTGGTGGTCTCGCTGATGTCAACGCGAGGAGACCAATCACCCGTTGTAATGAGTTCCTGACCCCGGTTAGAAGGCCAACCCATCGCCCTTATGTAGCGATCAAACATTTCATCGATTTCACGCAGCGGTTCCCATTTGACAAGTGCCATGATATTGCTCCTCACTTATGCGGGACTCGTTTACCTTATTGGATAGCCCGCGTTTCATCCAGTAAGGGTTTCGCTGAT
This sequence comes from Pseudomonadota bacterium, assembly GCA_021795795.1. Next base: position 5,444 of record JAJYPA010000421.1, read on the forward strand.
CTATGCCCAGCCATACGGCTACACAACCCAATCTGTAATTCTAAGCAATCAATATGGATACACATGGGAAGACGCCCACACCACCCCCAAGCCACCTACCGCCTTCTCCTGTGGCAAAAGGTGGCTAAAACGATCATCAATGACCCACACCGACAGTCACAGCAGCATCCTCGGCAATATGGAACTTACGGATGTCGCAGTCCACGCGCTGAACGGGCATAGGGCGGATACCTCGGGCGATAAAGTGGCCATGCACTGGGAAAAGTCGCTGATCATATCCTTGGCCATTGTTGTTTCTCCTGCCGGGAGCCCAGGGAGGGTAGGGGGCATGATGCACTGGTCAAGCCGAGGACATCCCACCGGGCCGGGTGTAGTGGATGCCCCACATCTTCCAGCACCATGGCGGGCATGGCTACCTCACACTCTCAATATACCTTTCATTATAGGACAGTTTGATGGTCGCATATCTCGTAGGTTCAGAGATAAGCAATCGGGAGCGCTTTGCAACGTTCGGATGCTGCTCAGGGAAAGTGGACGACCAGTACTCCCTGGAATTGCGATCTTCAGCAGATTCGCGGCAACTGCTCGCCGGTGAGCCAATCCACCATGCGTCGACCACCGAAGGCCGTCTCCATTTCCACGAAGTGATGGCGATCATCCACCACTTCGCCGATGATGGCGGCGTCGGCGCCGAGGGGATGTGCCTGCATTGTGGCCAGCAGGCGCTCCGCCGCCTCCGGTGGGCAGATGGCCACCAGTTTTCCTTCATTGGCCACATATAGGGGGTCCAGTCCTAAAAATTCACAAGCGGCCCTGACCTGGGGCCGGACTGGGATGGGTACTTCCTGGATCCGCATCCCCACCCGGGATTGTTGGGCGATTTCGTTCAGGGTGGTGGCGAGCCCACCGCGGGTGGGGTCCCGCAGACAATGGATGTCGGGCACCGCTTCCACCATGATCGCCACTAGGCCATGCAGGGCAGTGGTGTCGGAAACCACGGTGGTGCCGAAACGCAGATCCTCCCGCGAGGACATAATGGCGACGCCGTGATCCCCGATGGTGCCGCTGAGCAGGATACGGTCGCCGGGCCGCGCCCGGTCACCCGAGATGTGCAGCCCTTCGGGAACCATACCGATACCGGTGGTGGTAATGAAAACACCGTCGCCCTTGCCCTGCTCCACTACCTTGGTATCCCCGGCAATGACGGCGACCCCGGCCTCCCGCGCCGCCGCCGCCATGGAGTCCACGATCCGCTGCAGATCGCTCAAGGGAAAACCTTCCTCGAGGATGAAGCCCGCCGTGAGATACAGCGGCTTCGCCCCCGCCATCGCCACGTCGTTGATGGTGCCATGCACGGACAGGCAACCGATGTCCCCCCCCGGGAAAAAGAGGGGAGAAACCACGTGGCCGTCGGTTGCCGCCACCACGCGCCCTGACGACACCAGGAAGCAGGCTTGGTCGTTCAATGCGCGCAGCCAGTCATTGTCAAAAGCGCGGAGGAAGAGCTCATCGACGAGTTGCGCGCTGGCGCGACCGCCACTGCCATGGGTCATGTCCACCCGCCCTCGCCGCCAGTCCAGGGGCCGCAGATAACTTCTTTTTTGCGTGTCATCCATCAATCATTCACCGCCTTCCGGGTGGGGCCGACGTCCCGATAATCGCGGTAGCGGCCATAAGTGTAGTGGGCCGCGCAGGCGCCCTCCGAGGAGACCATGCAGGAGCCCACGGGATTTTCGGGCGTGCAGGCGGTGCCGAAGAGCCGACAGTCCCGGGGTTCCTTGACGCCGCGCAGAATGGCGCCGCACTCACAACCCTTGTGGTCGGCCACCGCCCGGTAAGGGATGGAAAAACGGAGTTCGGTGTCGAAGTCGCCGTAGGCGGCGTTGATGCGCAGTGCGCTATGGGAGATGGTG
>JAJYPA010000044.1 GCA_021795795.1 Pseudomonadota bacterium
CTGCTGTAGCGCAATCTGCCGCCACCCGAATTTGTTTCCATTTCCTTACCTCCCATGACATGACCTGGAGGAGAGTATGGGAGAAAATTACTCGGGAAAATATAACGCCGGCAATTTACCGCTTACAGTGTCGGTATTCATCGAAAGCCAGTGACTTTTCCGTGTTACGAAATCGCGCTCACTGGAAATTTTCGTCGAATTGGCAATCAGATTCGTGGCGCGGAATTTCTGTGTATGAGGCGAAAGCGATCGGATAATCACGTCCCCAGTCTTGGTCGTCATGATAGGGATGCCGAGGTCAAAAAGCCTTTGACGAACTTCAGGCTTAGGGTGTTCAAACTGGTTGTCAAACTGACTTCCGCAGACAGCTATCTTTGGCTGCACGGCTTCGAAGAATGTTTTTGAATTGGTCGGGCAGTCGGCTCCGTGATGCGCAAGAAGCAGGACATCAACCTCGCGCTTGAATATTTTGCAGCGACGAAGATAGGCGCCAATGTTGGCATCCTCAACGTCGCCAAGACTGGCAACGTTGAAGCAGCCCTGGCGAAATAACTGGACGGTTGAATTATTGTTTGAATCACCATCAAGCAGGGTGCGCGGGTGGTACACAATATCTCGGTAGGCCAGATCTTCGGCACTTTTCAGGCCCTTGATGTATTCAGGGTTGATGGCGATACATTTAACCGTGCGCCCTTTGTTCGTATTCGTCGTCTGATAACTCCGAATGAGCTTAAGGCAGTCTTTCGCAGTGTCACTGTGGGGCGGATATCCTGGGTACTCAATCTTCATTGGCTTGTAGCGTGAAAGTATTTCCTCGAGGTCCGCCTGTGCGCAATGGTCTTGATCCCAGCCGGTAATGTGAAGAACGTCGATGGCGCTTTTCCCACACTCAGTAAGTTCTAGTTCCAAATTTGGACGGCTCAGGTCAGTTAACCTTGCTTCAATCAAAGTGAATGTGCCGTCGGCGAAATGCGAAAAGGAAGCACCGGCCGTTCCAAGCTGATAGGCGCGGAATCGCGTGATGATGGATCTGGCGGTCATTTCTTTTTTCCTCCCTCATCTGTAGATTCAAGCGCCAAGACATTTTGCACAAGTCGTATGCCCGTATTTCGTGCGGACAAGGTGAGCCAAAGAAACTGTACAGCTAGTCCGCCTACAAGCAATGCCAGTATGCCAAGCGGAACGCCTGACAATACTGCTGCTATGCCGGCAATCGCAATGATCAAAAGCGTCAGGCTTGATGAATCTCGAAACAGAAGAAATCGTTTGTGCGCGTCGTTGACGATGACGTTGGACAGATGTTTTTGGAATAGCCGATACCAGCAGGTATTTTGCTCCCTTGGACTTTGCGGAAAGTCTCCAATCTTCTTCCTCAACCCCACCAGGTCGATTCGCGGGTCTGATTCGGCGTGCTCGCTAAATGCGCGATGGCCAGGCAGCGCATCTTTGAAGCGCCAGAAGATAATTGACGCCTTGGCATTCGAAGGCAAAAGATCATTTAAATAAACCGCAACAAGTGGGCCAGCGGCGGCAAAGAACAAGTCTCGAATGAAAACCGACTGAGCAAGCTCTGAAAGTGACGCTTGGGTAATCGCGAAACCCGTCAACACCAAGACGATTGCGACAATATCAGCACTTACCAGAAACCATATCGCCTTGCCGTTCTGGGCTTTCAGCGATGTAGTGCTCGTCTTTTTTGCCATTTATTATATCTCCCAGTTCATGCTTCATTCCCCAGGTTCAAACTCGGCGTTCTTGAACTTCAGCACGTTGCAGTTCTCCTTCACCGCTCGCTGCAAGCTGTCGTCAAAGCCCGTGCTTGCCTCGGCCTGAATCTCGATGGCGATCTTGACCTTCACACCGGGCCGGGAGGTGAATTGCAAGACCACCTCGTCGACCAAATCGGCGAACTGCTTCTTCGCCTGAATGGCGTCGAGTTCGATGCTGCCATAGAACTGCTTCTTTGCCGCCTGTGGCAAGCCGCCATTGCCTCCTGCCGGATAGGTTGGCTTCGCTGAATCCTCTGCACGTGGCAGGGCTTCGCCGGTTCCGGTAGCACCGGGCACTGTCTCCGTCGGCTTCGGCCGTGCGGCCTCCTCGGCGGCGCGTTGCGCTTCGGCATAGCCGGCTGCGGTAACCGGCTCGATCAGCAGCAGTGACGAATCCAGGAACAGCGAAGTGCGCCTGCCGAAGGTGAAGCCAACATAGCGGCCATCCTCTTTCCCCTGCGCGAAGCCGAAGAAATCCCGACTCTCCGCGCCTGCCGCCAGCGTGTGCTGGAATGCCGTGTCGTCCTTCAAACGCGGCAGGTAGAGCTGCTGGCAACTCTGCTGCCACACGTTGAGCGCATTGGCTTCCTTGGCGTCGTCCTTCCAGAACCAGTTCTTAAGCACCGTGGCCAGGTGGATCGGGGCCCATTCGGTGATCAGTAGCTCGTTTTCCTTCAGCACGCGCTCGATCTCCTGCGACAAGTTCGGCGCGCTCGGGTTGACCTGGAAGTGCTCCCATTGGATGTCGGACAGTCCCTTGCCTGGGCGGGCCTCCTGCATGGGCGCGACCATCCACTTGTAGGTCTCGCGGATCATCCGGCGCAGGGCCTCGTTCGCATCCTCCAGGCTCTTGTTGGCCTGCCGCGACTGGAACTGGTCGAGGTTGAGCTTCATCTCCTTGATGTCGCTGACGATGGATTGCCATGCCAGCGTCGAGCGCACCTGATCCTTCAGGCGGCTGACGCTGTCGTAGTCGGCAGTTAGGAAGATCAGGCGGTTCTGCTTGAAGCGCGGCTGGTCGCCACGGTTTTTCAGAATCTCGGTCGCGCGGTCGATGGCGAGACTCTGGCCGCTGCGGCTGAAAGCGGCATCGGGTGGCAGCACCACGAGACGCAACTGCCAGTCGTCGGGGACGTCGCTGCTGGCTGTGAAAATGTGAATGCCACCGAACACACCGCTGGCGAATGATTTCTGCACGCGGTCACGGATGGTGGGGAAAACATCCTCCTTGTCCTGAAAGCGGCGCTTGCGCTCCTCCATCTCGCGGCGCAGATTCGGGCGAGTATCGAACCAGAAGCGGTTGTTGCCGCTGTTCAGGTAGTGCAGGCGGTCACCCAAGCGGCGCAGGGCATCCTTGTAGATGCCGACCTGCTGGCCTGGCTGCGCCACGCCCAAGGCGACGCGTTCCAGTTCAATACCGCGCACCATCTGGTTCGCCGTGCTCGGCGCGCTGCCGAGGAAGATCGCCCGTGCCGAGCGGCGGCAGGCTTGCACACTACCCAGGCGGGGGTCACGGTTTTCAATCTCGGTGGTTTCGGCTCGCTCGCCATCCACATCACGTTCGACGACCGGATCCCAGCCCTGCGGCAGGTAATAGATTACTTCGTTGCGGGTGTCCGCGTCCTGCAGCGGAAAGCTGCCGGGCATGATCAGCGGGTCTTTGTCGTTGTCCTTCCACAGGCGGTGGATGACCTTGGCCATCAACTTCAGCACGCCACGGGTACGCTGGAAGTTGTCGAGCGACGACCAATCCTCGTACAAGCGGTCGAACACCTCCGGGTGGATGGGATAGGCATGCATCAGCCGGTCGAAGTACCGGCTCTCCTGAGTCTCGCGCGGGAAATCCTCGCTGTTCGCCGTGTAGTAGTCGGCAAATGACCGGCACACCGATTCCGCTGCCAGTTTGTCGTTGATGCTGGAAAACAGACGGCGACGGACGATCTCGAACGCCTCCTCGGTGCCCACCGGCTTCCAGAGCGCCTGAATGCGGCCGAAGTAATGCGCCAGGGCGGCTAGCGCCTTCACGCCTCGCTGGCTGCCGGCTTCCTTGTCCGACTCCGGCAGCGAGGCCAGCAGCACCGCCGTCGGCACGGCCTTCAGTGCCTCGGTTAGCGCCTGGATAAAGCTCAGGTTGGAGTCGAAGCTGCCACCGGTCAGCGTCTTGCTTTCCTCGAACTGGCGGACGTAGGCCACCAGCTCATCAATCAGAATGACGCAGGGTGCGTAGCGGCCAATCAGGGTCTCCAGTACGGCTTTGCCGGGAGAAGTGCCGGAGGCATCGGCATCGGCCACCAGCGCGTAGCCCTCAGCCTTGCCCAACTGCCAGGCCAGATCACCCCACAGGGTGCGGATCGTCTGACCATCGCGCATCACCGGCTGGTTGGGCGAAGATTTGATGCCATCCAGCACGGCAACCCGTGCGCGCGGCAATTCCGTCACGCCGGCCGCATCGAGGATGGCGGGAACACCCGGCAGGTCGCTGGCGACAGCATCACCTTTGGCGAGGTGATAGACCGCCAGCATCGTGTGCGTCTTGCCGCCGCCGAACGCGGTCTGCAACTGGATGACTGGATCCCCACCCTTGCCAGCCAAGCGCTTGACCACAGAATCGAGCAGCAGACGCATGCCTTCGGTGATGAAGGTGCGCTGGAAAAACAGCGTCGGGTTCTGATACTCGGGTGTCGCCGTGCCTTCGTGGACGCGCGACAGATCGGCCGCGAACTCGGCTTGCTGGAACGTACCCTTGAGGACATCTTCATGAGGAACGGCAACTTCACGCCACGGTTTTAGGTTCATGCAAAAGCCTCCTCAGTCTTCTGCAACAGATAAGCGAATTTTCCCTTGATCAGTTCCTTTCGAGCGGCAATGAAATCATCGTAACGTTCAAGCTTCCAAAGAGATGAATCCTTAGGAATCAAGTGCATAGTCAGATACCGAGCTTGCTCCTCATCAGACGTAAAACGGCTTCGGTCAAACCATTGATCAGGTGGTGTATCGCACTTACCTAAGAAGCCATTCTCATCTGCCGTCAGCAGCATGCAATTCGCAATCTGGTCTCGATGCTCTGCACGATAATGTAGGATGTTCCGATTACCGCTTTCTGGATTAATGTCCTTTACGGTCTTCAATAAGCTTTGCGGGAATATGTGATCCACCTGCGGGCCATTGGCATTAAGCGCCGGAGAATAATCGAAATCGCGGTACCAAAGATTGAAAAAAAGGTGGATGGTGCGCGATCCGTAGTACTGATCGAAGATTACGCTTGGCGTGATCTCCAGGCTGCGACCCTCTGCTCGAATGACACCATAAATTTCCGGAAGAAGGAAATCTTGCTGCTCCTGGATGTTACGCACCAGCTTGTCAATGAGATTGTCCGGGCTGCCGCTAAACACGCCTGTAACCAGTACACGCAGCATATACGTTGCCATATCGCGGTTGGTCGCAAATTTTTCGGGATAGTGGAACCTGTAATAGATAAGTGGAATTAACGCCAGATAGGAAGGCATGGCACGATCGGAACGGATATAAGTCCTGGATACCAGCAAATCCCGCACAGCCTTGGTCGCTTTTGCCAAGTCGTCCCATTTGGCAATGATATCTTCCTTGGTCTGTCCGTCACGGAATTTCCCGACTTCATACCGTGCACCCTTACCTAGCATAGTTAGGCAAGACTTCAGCACAAAGTCACGGTCGAAGCTGAAATTGCCCTGATTGAGTTCCTCCAATAGGGCCTCCATCTCGCCATCCGCCGCATCCCAACTTGACGTCAGGAGGGAGAACAACAGATCCGATTTACCCAGCTTAGTTCCGCCGGAGTTAGCACGAATAAAGATTTCAACAATGTCATCCACCTTGTAGGTATCCGGGTTGTCGATACCATCCAACTCCTGAAAAGTGATATTGTCATTATTGACAAACTCCCGTCGTGCCCTCTCGATGTTCAACTCGATCATCTCCTCCTGTTCCACAACTAATGTGACCGGGGCTGATCGGATTGTTTCTTTGGCGATCTGGCCGTCGAGTTTCCTTGTTTCGAATACAATGTCCTTAAACCGTATCCATGGCCAGCCTGGTGTCGCGACCTTGAACGCAAAACGGAAGCGAATATCCTCAGGTGCTGCTGCTTCCCCGCCACTGAGTACATCGAAGTACAGTTCTCGCCCTTCGTAACTGCCACGCAAGCCAATGAACAGGCTTTGCAAGCGCTGCTGGCCATCAAGCACCATCATCTTGGAGCGGCTGTTATCCGGTTCGTGGAAGGCGGTCAGCTTGATATCGCGTCGATAGTTGTCTATGAACTTGCGATGCTTGACCTCTTCCTTTGTTTTCCATACCAGCAATGTACTGATTGGATATTCGCGCATGATCGAATCGAACAAGCGAGCAATTTGTTCCTCGCTCCAGACGAAAGGACGCTGGATATTGGGTAGCCAGAACCCGCCCCCCTCAGCCTCTTGATAGTTCAGGTAACTCACGATCTTGCGGATAGGAAGTTTTTTGTTTTGCATTGTTTCTCCTCAAATCAGATATCCAGCTTGCCTTGCGAACCCACATACCCTGCTTCCGTGGATGCCTGTTCGATGCCAGTCCATGCGGCCACCAATTCGTTATAAGCCCGGGCTTCCTCGGCCCAGCCCTTGCGCTCGCAGAGGGTATAGAGGCGGTAAGCCAGCGCGCGGATCGGTTCGGCGCGGGCGGGCATGCGTGCGAGCAGCGTGCCTGCAGCCGATTCTCCATCCTGATTGAGGGCGCGGATTAACTGATGCAGTGCTTCCCAGACCTGCGTGCGGGTGTCGGCTTCCGGTGACCAATCCTTTGGTAGTTCGGCCCAGCGCAGCAGCCGCAGCTTGCCACCACCGCTCTCGACAACACCGGATTCCTGAAGGCCACCAACACTTGTGCCCTTGGCACGGGCCAGCACATCGGCCTCGCCGTACTTGCCCTCGGCCCAGCCCTGACCCTCGAACCAGTGCAAGCAGAACTGTGTGTCGTGGTCGAAATCGTCCTCGGCCAGGAAGCGGTTGATGAGTTGCAGCGCAGTCCGCACGCTCATCAGATTTCCGTCCGCTTCCAGCACAGCTGCGTACTGGCTGAAGATTGCCATGCCCGGGCCGATGATGGCCTGTGACAAGTCCACCGGGGCCACCGGTGAATTGACTCCGCCACGTGTCATGTCCAGCAGTGCCTCCGGCAGAGTGGCATTGATCTCACGGAGAAAGTCACGGCGACCGACAGTGGGTGCGTCGGCAGCGCGTTTGCGGCAGACGAGGATGATGCTGGAAGCCAGCGCGTTGGCACCAATACCGATAGACCTCGAATCCCGCTCGGTACGCATCGGCCAAGTGCCGGTAATGGCGAAGCCCGCACGCAGCACGGCTTCCAAAAAGGTCTCCCATCCTGTGCTGTGCGTGCCTGTGTCGCCCTTGGTTTCGGCCTGCTTGAAAGCGTAGTAAATAGTCACCGGGAAGGCCGGATGTGCCTGCTCGGCCAGATTGTGGATGGCTCGTGTCATGCCATCGAGGAAAAAAGCTTCCGCCTGATTTTTACCGCCGTGCCGGTACGGTGTAGCCACCAGCTCTTCGGCCTTCGGTACGGCAAGTGTCGCATAAAGGCCGGGAAAGATTGGTTTCAGGCTCTTGCGCAACCAGACGTAGAAGAAGTCTGAAAGGTCGGCATAGCCGATGTTGTCGTAATACGGTGGATCGGTAGAAACGACCTTACCTGCGCTAATTTTCTGGGATTGCGCATCGGCTTGCTGCGCAACACCATGCTCAGTTGACGCGAGTGCGGGCATAGCGCGGCAAATTCCCGCAACAGAGATATCTAGATCACCAGCTGCGCCAGCTAAAGTATTTACTTCTGCATAATCCCAAATCATCGGTAGCGCTTGCCGGCCAAAAGTGGTCTTGGCTTGATCGCGAGTCGGACTCCATGCAACGAGCGAGCTGTTGTAGTCCGTCGTCTTGTCTACAGCGATGCCCAAATACACGCCCACTGCCTGCGCGTATGCCGTCGCGCCAGCTCCGCATTTTTCGAGAGACTGCCCGTCGTCGGACTGCCCCGCCGCAAGCGCATCAAGCCGACAACGTTCGATAACTTCCTTCACCAGATCGGAATAGGTGGTCAACGCTACCAGTTGGCGGGGAGTAAACAGATCGCCGTAGACATCTAACCCGTAATTTGAGACATTTACTCGGCACTTACCGTGCAATAGCGTTTCGGGTTTCCATTCAGGCCGAGCTTGCTGCGCAATAACCTCGTGTTCGGCGGTTGGTGCTAGATACACACGCCCACGCGTTCCTTCAGCCACGATAGCCATCAACCGTGCACCCATACGCCCAGCCGAGCCTTCCAATCGTATGTATTTGTAGTCAATCGGCGAACCAGAAAGCAGACAAATAAATCCAGCACGTTTGCCTGCTGTGGTTCCGTTTTCTACTCCCTCTAGCGGCGGCGCGCCCATCTTCACCGTAAAGCGGTAACGATCCCCCACTACCACCGGCTCAACATACGCTTCTTTGCCCGCCTTGCTCGAAAGTACAAAGGTCGAGGCCAACGGCACATCAACATGGCTGAATACCGGATTGGGGCTTTTTACCGTGCGCGCCCACAGCCATGCAATCACCGTGAGTTTTTGCCCCACCAGCGGCTTCAAATCCGGGCGCTTGGCGGCAAGCTCGCGGGTGATCTCCACCTGCGGGTAGAGGTGGCTGATGCGCGCGTGCGCCTGTTCGCGCATCCACGCACCATAACGCCGCACATCTTCAGCCAGCCCACGCGCGCCAGACCAATCCTCGGACAATTTGCCCTGTTTATCGTTGACCAAACGTGGCCCCACTGGTGCGCGACCAGCAAACTTGGGCGGAATCTCGATCATTGCCTTGTTGATGGTCACCGCCACAGGATTCAAGTCACTGGCGTAACTTTCCAGCCCCAGCCGTTGCGCTTCCAGCGGCAATGCCCCGCCACCGGCGAACGGGTCATGGAAGGCCGGCAGTTTGTCCGGGTTGAACAACTCGGCTGCTTGCGGATGCCCCTTGTTCAGTTCGCAGGTCTCGCGCCAACTACGCACAATCTCGGCGCGGGCGCGGGACAGCACTTCCTCGTTGTTGGTGTTCTCCCACTGCACCAAGTCTTCGATGATCTTGAAAAGGCGCTCACGCTCTATGGCAGCCTTTTCCTTGTTCACCCCATATTTGAAGCCGCCGCCTTGCTGGTAGCCGGGATCGTTGACCATCTGCGCGAAGATCACAGCGCGGGCAGCGGCCAATGGACGGCGTGCCCACCATAAATGGAGCGTGCTCGGATGGCCGTGGCGAATCGACTTCTCGCGTGCGGCGGCGATGTTGATGGCATCCAGCGGCAGAGCGACTTCGATGAGTTTCTTGGGGGTTTTGATGGGCGTCATACGAGTCCGGGTGCTTGATGCTGCAAGGTCTGTTCTGCGACCTGACCGTAAAATTGGCGGGTCAGACTGAAGAAGCGACTGAGCTTGTTGCCAGTGGGTACAAGATCAACAGCGGCAAGGTCGGTGAGGCTCCAGCCCTTGTTCGTGTGTTCATTAAATAGCTGGTCCAACTCATCCCACCATTGATGCCTGCGCGTAATCAAGTAGGGGCTGTTGAGGTTGAGTGTGTCGATGGTGTATTGCGCTCGATCTCGCTCTTGAGCATTCAATTTCAGGGCGGGCACGACCCGGCCATCGGACAAATAGGCGAAGAAACGTGGGCAATCTGGTTGATGGCAGGAGACGAAACGGTTGATATCGCAGGCTTGTTGCTTGCCAGGAGCATGACCGCCGAAAACTTCGTATCTTTGCGCCCTGAAGGCCGACAAGTCATTGGCGCTTTCGAGTGCGCTAGCAGCGAGATTGTTGTATTCGAATGTGCGCGGTGGATTCTGGCTTTTGTTCTCAACATGCTCGATGTGATAGCCCAAGCCTTCCTGATCGGCGCGCAACTCACTGTAGCAGCATAGGTGGTACTGCTCGGTCAACAGTGATTGCAGTACCGCGTCCTTGTGACCAAAACTACCCCAACGGCTGGTGGCTTGAGTATGGGTTTGCGGTGGGTTGGCGTGACACTGGTTCAGGTAATGGCCGCCATTGCCCTGCTTGATAATGGCCCTCATCCCTTCAGCCCCTCCTGACGTTGAATGCTGCGCTGTAGTCGCTGCAATTGCGGATGCTGCTCTCCCAGCGCAGCGCTGAGACTTTGCATGAGCTGTTTGACCTCTGGGCTCTGGTAGTTACCTTGATCCACACACTCAGTCAGGTGTTGCAAGTCGGCCTTCTCGCTGACCGGCGGCTGCGGGTCGACCATCATCACGCTGTGCAGCACATCGCCGCTAGGTTCGCCGTAGGTCATGGCCAGCGGCGGTGCAGCAATGATCTTGCCGTTGGCGTCCGGGCCGATGATGCGGATGTTTTCTCGCTTGACGGCGCTTAACACCTGCGGACTGTGAGTGGTAACGATGAATTGCAGCGCGGGGAATGCCGTGGTCAGGCTTTGCAGCACAACCTGTTGCCATTCGGGGTGGAGGTGCATGTCCACTTCGTCGATCAACACCACACCTGACGTTTCCCTGGCTGCCAGACAGCCAAGTTGCGGGTTCAACTTGGTTGCACGAAAGGCGATGTCGGCCACCATGCCTATCATGTTGCGAATGCCATCGCTAAGCAGTGCAACAAGTAATTCGCCATGTTGATCATGGTGGGCGACAAGTTCCTCGCGAGACAGCGAATAGGCGATATCTTTCCATCCGGCTGGGATAAGACAGGCGTTGACCGCGCTGCTAATCGATTCAAGGTAGTCATCAAACTCGGTAGGTTCGTATTTATGACCAGCTTTGCTTGCTTCCAGTTGCCCCTTGAATGCGTTGGTGCTCCAATACCGAAACCACGCGACGAAGGACTTGTAACTGGAGCCTGGATCCAGGCAATCGGTATATCCAATCGTGCGGGAGGTACGGGATAATTTGTCCACCATGAGTTTCTTTTGCTGCCACAAGCGTCCCGTTCCGTAGTAGGCCAGTAAAGGCAGCGTGTCATCGGCACCAGGAGTCCGCACTGCCTCTTGCATGCGCTTGCCGTAGTCGATCAGCTCCTTGGCGTCCTTGATGGTGGTTTTTGCCTTGGTTGACCCGGCCAGGCTGCGCTTCCATGTTGTGCTGGGATGTCCAGCATCCAATTGGTCAATCAGACTGCCTGGAATGAATCCTGTCGCCTCCAGACGGACGCCCTTCGGTGCGTACTCCATCTCATTGGTTGCTGTCTCACGGACACTTGTCAGACGGATGTCGCTCGGTTCGAAATGCTTCCCAACGCTTTCGTCAAAAGCTCCGACATACGGCCCGAAAGCTACTGCGATGGCATCCAAGATGGAGGTCTTTCCAGCGCCGTTTGAAGCCACGAGAACAGTGAGTTGCTCGTGAAAGTCGATATCAATTGAGTCGAAGCAACGGTAATCCCGCAGACTTAGTTTTTGTATATTCAAGTTTGGCATAGGGCCTCCGCTCGTTTCAGAAGTTCATTCAAATCCATGTTAGTGCTGGTGACAGCCCAATCCGGCTCCTGGGTGAACGGCTTGGTCACGTAGAACGGCCCCTCGTGCTGTTCGCCGTCCACCAGCACGATGGCCAGGATGAATTTGTCCTGCTGGTTCAGACCGTAGAGGATTTCGTTGCGGGTGACGGTAATCGTGCTGCTGCCCTTGGCGCGACCCTTGACCTCGATGTGGCGCGAGGCCGGCAATTTGCCGTCGATGGCCTTCGGCAGGCTGGTCACGTCCCAGCCGCACTTCTGCGCTGAAACATCGATGACCTCATGGCCGAGAGCGCGCTCGGCATCCATGACGGCCTTCATGGCTACCCATTCCACACGGGCGCGGGCATCGACATCCGCCGTCCATCCCGGTTGCCCCTTGCGCTGCGCCAGCAGGCCCGCAGGGATCACCAGTGCGCCGCCGACCACCACGGGCGTCGCCGAGATCACATGGCGCATCGCCAGCAATTCCTTCTCGCGCGACTCGCGACGTGCGGTCAGGTCGTCAATGGTGCGGCGGACGTTTTCCAGGGTGAGGCGCACGTCCTTGCCCGCCGCGATGTCGTCCTGCAGCTTGATGTAGCGATCCGACCAGTAGTTGATTTCTTTAACCAGGCGCTCTTGGACAGCGGCCAACGTCTTGTCGACGTTCTTCTCGCGCCGGGTACGCACCTCGTCGAAATGTGCGGGCACCAGATGCGTCGAGGCGTGCGCCAATGCCTGCTGTTCAAGGTTCTGCGTGATCCAAGGCGCGGCCAGCACATCCTCGATCAGCCCCATGTTGGCCCTACCGATGGGTTCGAGGTCGAGGTGCGGTGCCCAGCCGGCATTGATCGCGCCGCCCTGCGGGTCGATCTCGACGAACTGCATGCGGCGGGAAACGATGTGGGCGGGGTCACCGCCTTCCTTCACGGAGTGGTCAATGATGAACATCACCTTCGGCGTGATGCCCATGTCGCTGGGATCGACCAGTACTGCACCCTGTTTGAGCTTGTTGCGGTGCTGCTCCATCACGAGGTCAGTGACCGACTGCATCAGCGGGTGACCTGGATGCATCAGACTGGCCATCGGCGCACCGATCCGATCGGTGAGGCGTACGTACTGTTTCTCGAAGCACACGCGCTCGTATTTGCGCAGCACGGGGTCGAGGTTGCGGCGATCCCGTCCGGTGATCTGGCGGTCGCGCTCGCGGATGCTAGCCGGGACGTGGGTAATCTCGTAGCGGCCCGGTTCGCGGGAGCGCAGTTCGCCGCCGAGTTGCTGGAAGGCCTGGTTGAAGAAAGAACGGATGAAATAGGGCTGGAGCTTGCGGGCCTCGGCCTTCTCCATTTCCTCCTTGACGGCAAACAACCGTTTCTCGTCCATCACCTCTTCGCAGAGGGCGTTGCGCTTGATGATGGATTCGAGGTGCTGGGTGTCGAGCGCACCTTCTACCTTGAGGTGCAGCCTGGCGCGGACTTCGGGGTCTGCACCGTAGCGAATGGCCTCGATCAGCAAATCTTTGAGGCTCTTGTCCTCGAACACCTCGCCGAGAATGTCGAACACGCGGCCACCCAGGGCAGCGCGTTCTACTTCCAGTTTCTCGAACAGGCGCTGGAACACGTCGCCCTCGCGTGTCTCGTTGGCCACCATATTCCATAGATGGCAGACCTCGGTCTGACCGATACGGTGGATGCGGCCGAAGCGCTGTTCGAGGCGGTTTGGGTTCCAGGGCAGGTCGTAGTTGACCATTAGGTTGGCGTTCTGCAGGTTGACGCCTTCGCCCGCTGCGTCGGTGGCAACCAGCACGCGCGTAGCCGGGTCGTTGCGGAATAGCTCCTGCACCTTACGACGCTCTTCGCGTTTGACGCCGCCGTGGATCATCACCACGGCTTCTTCGATGCCGATCAGTCCGCGAATCTTGACCGAGAGGTAGTTCAGCGTGTCGCGGTGCTCGGTGAAGATGATGAGCTTGCGCTGACGGCCATCGGCGTCGTGCATCTCGGGCGTGTTCTGCAGGAGCTTGGATAGCTCGTCCCACTTGCGATCCTGGCCAGAGTGGACGACCTGCCGCGCCTGTTCCTCCAACCCTTCGAGGATGATGATCTCTGCTTCCAGCTCCTGGATGGTCTGCGCTGCCGTGGCCTGATCAACGACCGCTTCCTCGAAGTTTTCGTAATCGTCGGGCGAGAGCGCGTCGTCGGATTCCCAAATATCCTCGGGAGCGTTGTTGAAGCCGTTCGGGTCGAGGGTCTCGGCCAACGACTGGCCACGCTGGCGCAACTTTTCTTCTTCGACCCGTCGCGTAAGCTTGTGGCGGCGACGCTTGAGTGACTGGTAGATGGCCTCTGGGCTGGAAGCCAGGCGGCGCTGCAAGGCTGTGAGGGCGAAGCCCACAGTGCCCTTACGTTGACCGTCAAGTTGATCGGCCCGGTTCATTTCCTCCTTCACGTAATCAGTGACGGCAGCGTAGAGCGCGGCTTCAGGGTCTGAGAGCTTGTAGTTGGTGGTGTAAGCGCGGCGCTCGGGGAACAGCCGCGTACCATCGAATCGCAGCATGTCTTCCTTGACCATGCGGCGCATCAGATCGGTGACATCGACCTTGTGCGCACCATCGCGGAACTTGCCGTAGAAGCGGTCGGAATCCAGCAGCGACATAAACAGTTGGAAGTCCTCTTCCTTGCCGTTGTGCGGCGTGGCGGTCATCAGCAGGAAGTGACGGGTGACTGAACCCAGCAACTCGCCGAGCTGGAAGCGCTTGGTCTTATTGACCTTGTTGCCGAAGTAGCTGGCCGAGAGCTTGTGTGCTTCATCAACCACTACCAAGTCCCAGTGCGAGAGGCGCAGTTTTTCTTGCAGATCCTCGTTGCGGGATAGCTGGTCAACGCGGGCGACCATTAGATCGATGTCATCGAACGGATTGCCGCTGCGTGACTGCTCGACCTGCTCGCGGGAAAACAGCGTGAATGTCAGGCCGAATTTCTCGAACATTTCATCTTGCCACTGCTCAACCAGACTGCCTGGAGCGACAATCAACACGCGTTTGGCATCGGCCCGCATCAGGAGCTCGCGGATGAACAGGCCGGCCATGATGGTTTTGCCTGCGCCGGGGTCGTCAGCCAGCACGTAGCGCAGTGGCTGACGCGGCAGCATCGACTCGTACACCGCCGTAATCTGGTGAGGTAGCGGTTCCACGTTGGACGTGTGAACAGCCATCATAGGGTCGAACAGGTGGGCCAGATTGATCCGGTAGGCTTCGGCGGCAAGCTTGAAATCTTCGCCCGGTGCATCGAATGCCCAGGGGCGACCAGCCTCGGCGAGAGAGAGCTTGGCCTCGTCAGTGCGAAACAGCATCCGCTCCAGAAGCTTGCCGTCCGACGTCTTGTAGTAGACGGTGAGCGCATTGTCGCCAACGGGCTCTGTCGTGACGATGCGCACCACCTGCCCGGGTTCGATCCCCGAGATGACGGCATTTTTCTGAATCTGTTCAAGTTTCAGCATGCGGTTATCCTTATCTTCCGAGAACGGGGATAGAGCGTGCAGTGAACAAATCAGCTGCGAAGTGAATCAGGTATGCCGATCCGACCAGAAGCGCCGCAATGCGAAGCATCTCCTGCCCATCGGTTTCCGGCTTCCAGTGATAGGGGCGATGCAAACCGTAGCCAACCAGACCGGCGAAGGCGACGCTATGGAAAAACTGCCTGTGGTGCGGATAGATGGCTGGTTCAATAACATCGGGCAAGCTGGCAAGCAGAGCCGAGGCGGCTCCGCCGACAAGAGGATGTGCGATACCCTTTTGCTGATCCGCTGGACATGACGCGAGATAGCCCGCAGTCGCAGTGAAGTTGATAAGGCGATGTGTGTTTCCGCAGGGCATACCCTATCTCCTCAACTGACTGTGGATCGTGTGGGTGCGACATACCCCGGTGCGAGGCTGAGGTTCGCCACATCGACGAGTGAAAGGTGGTTGCGCAGCCACAGATGGAATTCTGCCCCCTTGAGACTGTGATTCTCAGTGCAGTCGACATTCCACCGACGGAGCAGATAGCCAGCGAGGGCCGCGCGGACCCGGACACGCAGAACACCCGCCACCATGCCGTAATCGGCTTCGACGGTGTCCGGGTGCTGAACATTCGCCGGATGCGGCACCAGTTCGAGTTCGACGATGCGACTCCATTGGATGTCCTGGTCTGACATCTCCCGTTCTTCTGGGCGGCCCGGCATCATACGGGCATCGGCGATGCGCGTTAGTACAAAATCCCGGAATTCGCCGCTGCGCCGATCGTATGCCCGGACATGCCAACGCAAGCCATCATCGGCCAGCGCAAACGGAACAATCTCGCGCGTTGTCAGGCCGCTCGACAGAGCACGGTAGGTGACTGCCACTGCGATCTTCTTGTGGATGGCACGGGTGATCACAGAAAGCATTTCGAGATCCGGCTTGCTCAACAGACCTGGGCTCTCGCAAGGAACTAAAGCCTTGAGTCGCAGTGGTTCGCCGTCGCCAAACCCATGCGACAACCACGCCAGCACCCGTTCAGGCGAAAACTCGAACACCGGGCGAAACCATTCGCTCCTGACATACATCTTACCCTTGGTATCGTAATCGAGATTGCGGGGCGCAATCTCCTTGTATTGACTAATATCGCGGGTTGCAGCTGCCGCCTGGATGCCAAACCGTGCAACCAAATCCTGGCGGCGGATCTCGCCAAGGAAACGCAGACGCAACTCAATGAACGCAAGGCGGTCACGTTGCGCCTGGGTCATTTCTGAAATCTTGGTGCTGGGCATCTACCTATTACTCCTGACGATATATCAGCATTATTTTACGCAGTTTATTCGCATCAAAACACTGTGTCAAGCATCGCATTTTGTTTTTTCATGAATCGCCTTTTGATTATGACTAAAACTTTGCGAAAACCGGCCACCTCAGATCATGTCCATAGCGGCGACCAAAACAATGTGTGAAAGCCAGTAGCCAGAATTACCACTGAATGCGGACGAGGGTTCGGTTGCGACAATGGGAATCGAACTGATGGCCGATCGGAACAGGCGGACAGCGTTAATTGACGGCAAAACCCAAAGGGCGACTGGTAGTAACATGCTGATTCCGCAGCGTTCCGCACCAATCCCCACATTTCCGCAATCGCATTACAGACGCGGTTTGAAACGAGCGGCGATTACACCACCAGTACACCAACCCCAACCGTTCTCGGTTGGGGTTTTTTTCTGGCGATTCACGCCAGTTCCCGCGTACCGTTGCGGATCCCTGCAAAAGCCTGCGGACTTCGCTAACCAGCCATTCAACCCATCTTTCGGCACATTCCTCTCTCTCCAAGCCATTCTTCTCTCCGGCTTCGCTCTCCCTGATCCGCCGGAAGTCCGCAAAGGCTGAAAATTATATACATACAGATCAATGCGTTACGCGCGGACGAATCAACCGTGTTTGATTGCAGCATTGGTAAGCGAAAGGTATAGTCTCGCGAATACCTATAGTCATGACAACCTGTCTGAAGAAAGGCCGTAACGGAACTCCAGGTAATTCACTGTGCTTGTCCTGGGCCTTTCTATCATGGGGAGATGTCCAATGTTGTGCAGTAGCACCTGAGCGTAGCGTCTACCCCAAGGAACTGTTGGCCCTCGGCATTCGGGATTATCGGCAGACCGCCTTCAAGCCCTATCAAGTGATCTACCGTGTCATGGGGCAGAAGGTCTACATTTATGTGATCGCCGACGGTCGGCGAGATATGCAGTCGCTCTTGGCGCGTCGCCTGCTTGGTGTTTGACTGCCGAAGGTGCGCAGATGACCCGCAGAAGGGTTCTCTTGCTGCTTTAATAGTTAATCCCAAGAAAGCGCCCCTCCGGTCTGGTATTCCGTCACCCGGGTTTCAAAGAAGTTCTTCTCTTTCCGCAAATTAGCCTGTTCATCAAGCCAATTCAGTACGCTTTCCGCACCGGGAAATGGTTCAGACAAGCCCAACTGCCGGGCCCTGCGGTTGGCAATGAAACGAAACTGCGCCATGTGGACATCGGCGTTATATCCCAGTATGGGCTCCCTTAGAACATAACGGGCGTAATCCGCTTCGGCCGCTTCGGATTCCTCCCATAGATTCTTTACCGCATCCGGGTTCAGCTGAAGTTGTTCTTCCTGTATCAATGTCCGCACAACCCGAATTCCAAAGGCGCAGTGGAGCACTTCGTCGCGCATGATGTACTGGAGCTGTTCCGCAACGCCTTTCATCAAACCGCGACGTTGCAAGGAAAAGATTGGCGAGAACCCGTTATAGAACCAGCAGCCTTCAAAAATCCCTGCGAAAAAAAGGTAAGAGAGCGCAAATTCGTGGAGATTGTCCCTGTCGGCAAGGTCGAAATTCGATCGCATCACCCGTTCTAGACGTCGATTGGCCAGCTGGATCTTCCCGTATATTTCCGGGATTACCCGGTAACGGTTGTAGATTTCCTGCTGGTCCAGCCCCAGGCTCTCGATGCAATGCTGATATGTCCAGGTATGCAATGCTTCTTCATAGACCTGCCGTGCCTGATAGATCTGCAGCTCGGGCGCCGTCATTTTTTCCATCACGGCCAGCCCGATGTTGCGCATGGCCAGAATGTCGGAAGTCGTGAGATAAGCCAGGACATTCTCGAATACATGCTGCTCCGCCGGGGTCAGTTTGTGATGGTAATCATGGACATCCTGCGCCATAGAAATTTCAAGCGGTGTCCAGTGGTTGCGGTTGGCATTCAGGAAGAATTCCCACGCCCACGGGTATTTGAAAGGCGCCAGTTGATTGATGTCTGTGCGCGCATTCACGATGCGCTTGTCGTTCACATTGATCGGCTCCAGGGATCGAAGGATGGCATTCATTGGCAAGCCTCGCATTCGGGATCAAGAATCGAACAGATTTTGGGCATGGGTTCTTGCCCGCCGGACCCGGAAACCTCGACCATGATGGGAGCAAGGCTTTTCTCCATGGCGGTTGCCCCCAGGGTACGCAGATAGTAGGTGGTCTTGAGCCCCCGTTTCCAGGCCAACCGGTACAGCTCATCAAGTTTCTTGCCCGATGCCCCGGCAACATACAGGTTCAGCGACTGTGCCTGGTCAATCCACTTCTGGCGCCGCGCGGCAGCTTCCACCAGCCAAACTGGGTCAATTTCAAAGGCCGTGGCATAACGGAATTTGATCTCTTGCGGAATGCGGTCGATGGCACCGAGAGCGCCGTCAAAGTATTTCAGATCCGACAGCATCACGGCATCCCATAGTCCAAGCGCTTTCAGCTCTTTCACCAATGCCTCGTTCACCACAGCGAACTCCCCTGAAAGGTTGGATTTCACATACAGGTTCTGGTATTCGGGCTCGATGGATGCGGACACTCCCACGATGTTGGAAATCGTGGCCGTGGGGGCAATGGCGACGCAATTGGAGTTGCGCATCCCATGTCTGGCAATGCGCTCCTTCAGCAAACTCCAGTCCATTGTGACGCTACGGTCCAGCTCCAGGAAACCGCCGCGCGATTTTTCAAGGAGGTCAACGGATTCATGCGGCAGTATTCCCTTGTCCCACAGGCTCCCTGAAAAAGTGGAATAACGTCCACGCTCTTCGGCAAGTTCGGTGGAAGCCCAGTAGGCGGAGTAGCAAAGCGCTTCCATGGCCCGGTCGGAAAATTCCACCGCCTTCTCGGATGCATAGGGAATGCCCAGGCGTTGCAGGCAGTTTGAAAAGCCCATGATGCCAAGGCCCACAGGGCGGTGTCGCACATTGGCATTGCGCGCCTTCAATGTGGGGTAGAAATTGATGTCCACCACATTGTCCAGCAAGCGCATGGCACTGCGAACCGTCCTTCCGAGTTTGTCCTGATCCAGGTGCCACCCTTCTTCTCCCGGGACCAGATGCGCCAGCAGATTAACGGAGCCCAGGTTGCAGACCGCGGTTTCGGAATGGGATGTATTAAGGGTAATTTCCGTGCACAGGTTCGAACTGTGGATGACACCCACATGCTGCTGGGGGGAGCGCAAATTGCAGGCGTCCTTGAATGTGATCCAGGGATGCCCCGTCTCGAACAGCATGGTCAGCATCTTGCGCCACAACTGAACGGCCGGAACGCGCTTGGACAGCGGGATTTCTCCGCGCAGCGCCTTGGCCTCGTAGTCCCGGTAGGCCGTTTCAAACGATTCCCCAAAGCACTCATGCAAATCGGGAACATCCGAAGGCGAGAACAGGGTCCACTCGCCATTTTCCTCCACGCGTTTCATGAACAGGTCAGGTATCCAGTGGGCTGTATTCATGTCATGCGTGCGCCTGCGCTCATCACCCGTGTTCTTTCTGAGTTCGAGGAATTCCTCGATGTCCAGATGCCAGGTTTCCAGGTAGGCACAGACGGCCCCCTTGCGCTTCCCTCCCTGATTGACGGCCAGCGCCGTGTCGTTGACCACCTTCAGGAACGGGATCACTCCCTGGCTCTTTCCATTGGTGCCCTTGATGCGACTTCCGAGGGAACGCACGGGAGTCCAGTCGTTTCCAAGTCCCCCCGCATATTTCTGCAGCAAGGCGTTTTCCTTGATTGCCTGATAAATGCCGTCCAGGTCATCCGAAACTGTGGTCAGGTAGCAGGAGGAGAGCTGTGGATGCCGGGTTCCGCTGTTGAATAGGGTCGGGGTCGAACTCATGAAATCAAAGGACGACAGCAGGTGATAAAACTCGATGGCTCGCTCTTCCCGGTTGATCTCGTTGATCGCAAGCCCCATGGCAACCCGCATGAAAAATGTCTGGGGCAATTCGATCCGCCGCTCTTCGCGATGCAAAAAATAACGGTCATACAAAGTCTGAAGCCCCAGGTAATCAAACTGGAAATCCCGCTTCGGCACAAGGGCCTGCCCCAGTTTTTCCAGGTCATAGTCCTTCAGGCGCAAGTCCAGAAGCTCCCCTTCGATGCCCTGGTCGACGAGCAGCACCAGCGCTTCCGGATAACGAGCCTCCATGTCGGCCTGCGGAATGTCCCGTTCCAGCACTTCGCCACGGATGATGCGAAGCAGCAGACGGGCAGCCGCCTTGCTGTAATCAGGGTCCTGTTCGATGAGGGTGCGAGCCGCCAGAACCAGAGCCTGGTGCACAACCGCCTCTTCCACCCCATCGTAGAGGTTTTGTAAGGCCAGCCTTACGATCGCTTCGGGTTCCACGCCAGCCAGTCCTTCACAGGCTTCAAAGCAAGCCGCATGCAGCCATTTCATGTCCAAAGGGAGCCGTTTCCCATGAACGATCATGTGAATCGCTGCGATCCCCAGGCTCCCTTCTCCAACCTGCACTTCGGTTACCCGCGCTGCCGCCCGTTTCTCCCGGTACAGCACATAGGCACGGGCCACATCGTGTTCGCCTGAACGCATCAACGCCAGCTCCACCTGGTCCTGGATGTCTTCGATATGAACAGCTCCGCCGGCCGGCAAACGCCGCGTCAATGCGGTCATCACCGTTTCTGTCAGGCGCCTGACCAGGTCGCGCGTCTTTGCCGAAGCGACACCCTGCTGCCCCGAAACCGCAAGGAAAGCCTTGGTCATGGCAGCGGAAATTTTTTCTGATTGAAACGGAACGATGGCGCCGTTGCGTCGGATCACTTCCAGGCCAACATTCTGGACAGAATATGAGGCAGCGAGCTGTAGGGATGACATAGGCCGGTTCTCCTTGAGTATTGAGCAGTTGAGGGAGAGTCGGAAGATGAATCGGCAGGGATCGGGGAACACCGGGTGCGGAGTTAACCACTTGATTCTCCGCAACTGCCAACATCGTCCCCGGAGTCACCCCGCCCCATTCAGACAATAAAAATTCGATGGCAGGTTTCCTGGCTTTCGGGTCTTCATCTTGCGCAGACCTTCCCGGATTGAACCGGTGGCATAGAGGAACGCAAGACTCGCCGACTACAGTTGCGGGGGCAGCTCCGGCATGGAAAAAACTTTCGTACCGGATTCCCTATTATCCTGACGGCTCACGCGCGTCAGGCACCATCTGGGCACACTATACCGCAATAAGCTGTGGTTTTGTCAACAGCAAAACACTATAAATTGTGTTTTGCTGTTGACCTGGGAGTGGAGCTGGTCTGGTTGGGCTGCGGTCCCTCGGTTCAGGCCAGATGGGCGCGCAGGGTTTGGGCTGCTGCTACCATGTTGGCCAAGGCTGGGGTGACTTCGCTCCACTGGCGGGTTTTCAGCCCGCAGTCTGGATTGATCCAGAGACGCTCGAGCGGAATCCGTTCGGCGGCTTTCCTCATCAGTTCCACCACCTGTTGCGTTGTCGGAATATTGGGTGAATGGATGTCGTAAACACCGGGCCCAATGGCGTTCGGATACTTGAACTGATCGAAGGCCTCCAGCAGCTCCATATCCGAACGGGAGGTCTCGATGGTGATGACATCGGCATCCATGGCGGCGATGGCTTCAATAATGTCGTTGAACTCCGAATAGCACATGTGGGTATGAATCTGGGTTTCATCGGCTACACCGTTGGCCGCGATGCGGAACGACCCCACTGCCCAATCCAGATAGGTTTTCCATTGCGACTTTCGCAGGGGCAGGCCTTCGCGCAACGCGGCTTCGTCGATCTGGATGATGCGCACGCCCGCCTTTTCCAGGTCCAACACCTCCTCCCGTATGGACAGGGCAAGCTGTGTGCAGGTCACTGAGCGAGGTTGGTCATCGCGCACGAAAGACCAGTTGAGGAGAGTTACGGGTCCCGTGAGCATGCCTTTCATTGGTCGGTCGGTCAGGGATTGGGCGTACTTGATCCAGTCCACCGTCATGGCCTTGGGGCGCCTGATGTCGCCGTACAAAATGGGAGGTTTGACGCAGCGCGAGCCGTAGGACTGCACCCAGCCGAACTGGCTGAAGGCATAGCCGTCGAGCCGCTCGCCGAAGTACTCCACCATGTCGTTGCGTTCGGCTTCGCCATGGACCAGAACATCCAGCCCCAGCGTCTCCTGCTCGCGAACGCTGCGGGCGATCTCGGCTTGTATGGCGGTCTTGTAGGCTACTCCGTCGAGCCCACCCGCTTTGAAACGGTTGCGTACCTGCCGGATTTCAGTGGTTTGTGGAAAAGATCCGATGGTGGTGGTCGGGAATAGGGGCAAATTAAGGAGCGATGCCTGACGAGCTGCCCGGGCCTCATAGGCACTCCGGCGTTGGCCGAGTTGCGGTGTGATTCTTGTCAGAGCCCCTTGGACTGCCGGGTTATGGATGCGGGGCGAATTGCGGCGCTGCTCAATGTCGGTTCGGTTGAGCTCCAGCTTGGCAGCAACCGCCTGACGGCCCTGGTTCAGGGCAACGGAGAGGATGTGCAACTCCTCGATCTTTTGCCTGGCAAAGGCCAGCCACGATTTGATCTCGCCATCCAGATTCTGTTCGCTTTCCAGGTCCACCGGCACATGCAGCAAAGAACAGGAGGGAGCGATCCACAGTCGATGACCCAGCCGTTCTGCGATGGGCTCGAGCCAGTCCAACACAGCATTGAGATCGCTCTTCCAGATGTTGCGACCATTGATGATCCCTAGGGAGAGGACCTTGAGACCGGTCATCAGGCCCAACAGGGGCAAAACTTCCTCCCGCGCATTGACCGCATCCAGATGGATGCCTGCAACCGGAAGCTCTGCGACAAGGCGAAGGTTGTCCTGAAGTGGACCAAAATAGGTGGCGAGCAGTATTTTGATGCGAGTTGCTTTGAGGTCGTGATAGGCAAGATTGAATGCATGGCGCCACTCTGCGTCCAATTCGGTTGCGAGGATCGGCTCGTCGACCTGTACCCATTCCGCGCCTGCGTCGGACAGTATTTCCAGCAGGTGTCCATAAACCGGGACGAGGCGCGGCAACAGGGACAGCTTGTCGCAACCGTCCTTGGACTTGCCCAAGGCCAGGTAAGTGAGCGGGCCAATGATCACCGGTTTTCCTCTGACGCCCAAGGCCCGGGCTTCAGCCAATTGCTCCAGTAGACGGGAAGCATCCAGCGTAAACTTGGTGGCGACTGTAAATTCCGGGACAATGTAGTGGTAATTGGTATCGAACCACTTGGTCATTTCGCCGGCCGCTATCCCACCACAACATGATGACTGAGTGGATTGGGCCGAGCGACCACGCGCCACGCGAAAGTAGTTGTCCAGCGCATTGCCGTCGAACCCCAGTGCCCGCTCTGGCAGGTTGCCCAGCGTGAAGCTCATGTCCAGCACCTGATCGTAAAACGAGAAATCGCCAACGGGGGTCCAGTCCAGAATTTTCTGGTCTTGCCAGTGCTGGTGGCGCAAACCGGCGCCAATTTCCTTGAGTTCGTGACGCGAAAGCCGATCGTTCCAATAATCTTCCAGCGCGAACTTCAAATCGCGCTTGTCGCCGATGCGCGGGAAGCCCAAGTTATGCGTCAATGCCATGATAAATACCTTGCAAGAGGGAAAGATGTATCATTCTAACCGCCTCACAATATGAATAATAATGGTATTATTTCATTAATCAATTAATTTAATTCACACATTGATTTGCCCATGTCCATCCTGGAACGCGCTCATCTCGAAACCATTCGTGCCGTCGACCAGCAAGGCTCCCTGACCGCTGCCGCCGAGAAACTGCATCTCACCCAGTCCGCGCTGAGCCATACGGTACGCAAACTGGAGGAGCAGCTTGGCGTCGCCGTCTGGAATCGGGAAGGTCGCAGCCTTCGTCTCACCCAGGCTGGCGTTTATCTGCTTTCCATTGCCAACCGCCTGCTGCCGCAACTCGACCATGCCGAAGAACTGCTGAAGCAATTCGCGCAAGGCAAGCGTGGCGTGTTGCGTATCGGCATGGAATGCCACCCCTGCTATCAGTGGTTATTGAAGATTGTTTCGCCTTACCTGGCCGCATGGCCTGCGGTAGATGTGGATGTGAAGCAAAAATTCCAGTTTGTCGGCATCGGCGCGTTGTTCAATCACGAAATCGATTTGCTGGTGACCCCCGATCCGCTCCACAAGGCGGGCCTAAAATTCGAAGCTGTGTTCGACTATGAACAGGTGCTGGTAGTCGGCCACGATCATCCGCTACGCCAGTCCGAATATGTTCAACCCCAGCAACTGTCCAATGAAACGCTCATCACCTACCCCGTGGCAATTGACCGGCTCGATGTGTACACGCGTTTCCTCACACCGGCTGGCGTCAGCCCCAGACATCACAAAACAATCGAAACCACCGACATCATGCTGCAGATGGTGGCCAGCGGACGGGGTGTGGCTGCGCTGCCACGCTGGTTGGTGGAAGAACAGGGGGAAAAATTCGGGGTTGCCCCTGTCAAACTGGGTCGCCACGGCGTAGCCAAGCAGATTTTTGTGGGGTTTCGCGAGGCAGATGCAGACATCAATTACCTGCAGGCGTTTGTAGAACTGGCGCGCAACTATCGCAACAGTAAAGATTAACCCAAATTGTTCATTAGGGACGCGGTGAAGTGGACCCCTGTGTCAAGACAGTTCTCGCATGAGTTTAAGTTTTTCATCTGACCCTGTTGCCACAGCTGATCGGCGCTGCCCCGTTGAAGCCTTTTCTTCCTGATTCTTCATTTTATCCTACCGAAAGCCTCAGCAGGCGATCCACTCCGACCGGTTCATCCTTGAGCAAAGGAACCACTGCATAACGCCGCGCATACTGGCTGGCAACGGCGTTGATTTCTCGAATCTCATTTGCCGCACGCTGACGCAGTAGTGGCGATTGAGCCGCTGCCGCTGCCACGCTGTTGTTGATGATCCATGCCCACGGCTCAATCCCTGCCCGGCGCAAGTCACCTTGAAGGTTGCCAGCCTCCAGCACCGGCGTTGTTTCTGCCAATGTCACGATCAGCACCTTGGTTTGCTTCTCATCCTGTAACTGCATCATCGGCGTGGTGAAATGCAGGCCCTTATTGCCCATCTGGCGGGCAACTTCACGATGATAGGCTCCCGTTGCATCGAGCAGCAGCAGGGTGTGGCCCGTTGGGGCGGTATCCATGACCACAAACTTCTTACCTGCCTCCCGTATGATGTGAGAGAACGCTTGGAAGACGGCGATTTCCTCAGTGCAGGGCGAACGCAAATCCTCTTCCAGCAAGGCGCGTCCCTCGGCATCAAGACTCGCCCCTTTGGTTTCCATCACATGCTGGCGGTAGCGTTCCGTTTCAACATGCGGATCAATCCGGCTGACCGTCAGATTATCGAGGGAGCCGCTCAAGGTTTCGGTCAGGTGGGCTGCCGGATCGGAAGTGGTGAGATGCACCGGCAAGCCTCGATGCGCCAATTCCACCGCGACGGCGGCAGCAAGGGTGGTTTTACCGACTCCACCTTTACCCATGAGCATCACCAATCCATGTCCGTCCTCAGCAATGCCATCCACCAGTTCCGAAAGGCTAGGTTCAGCCAGTTCAATCGGTGCATCGACATTCACTTGCGATGTCGAAGGCGTGTCCACCAGTAGATGACGTAGCGCATCCAACCCGACAAGATTGAACGGTTTGAGCATCACTCGATCACCGGGCAGTGCTTTCAGAACATCGGGAATGTTCTTCAAGGCCGTTTGCTCACGCTCGTATATCGCCGCTGCCAGCGGGTCACTTGCGGCCTCGATCTGGGGCAAAATGCCATTGATGACGAGATGTTGTTGCCGCAACCCAATGGCGGCGAGTTCTTCATGTGTCCTGGTAACTTCACGCAAGGTTGCCTGCTGAGCCCGAGCAACGAGGATTAATCGGGTGCGACTGCCATCGGCCAGCGCATCGACGGCTGCCTTGTATTGCTCGCGTTGTTTTTCCAGACCAGCCAAGGGGCCGAGACATGAAGCATCGCCTTTGCCTTCCTCCAGAAATCCACTCCAAGCACCGGGCAGTTGCAACAAGCGGATGGTGTGTCCTGTCGGCGCAGTGTCAAAAACGATGTGGTCGTATTCTTGGGTCAGCGTTGAGTCGATGAGCAGAGCTGTGAATTCATCGAAAGCGGCGATTTCTGTCGTGCACGCTCCCGATAGCTGCTCCTCAATGCTCTTAACAACAGGCTCCGGCAGTACGCCTCGCACCGGGCCTACAATACGATCTCGATAAACCTGAGCCGCCGCCTGCGGGTCAATCTCCAATGCAGCCAACCGAGGCACTGACGGAATGGCGGTAATGTGATTGCCGATAGTGATGCCAAACACTTGCCCCACGTTGGAGGCCGGATCGGTGCTCACCAGTAATACCCGCTTCCCGGATTCCGCTAGTTGGATTGAAGTCGCACAAGCAATCGAGGTTTTACCTACACCACCTTTGCCGGTAAAGAACAAAAAGCGTGGCGGCTGCTCAAGAAATTTCATGGGTACTCCTATATGTAATTCTCAGCAGCACTTCTTGCCGGAGCAGCAACTACCTGTAGCAGTGGGCGCGACCTCCGCTGGCTGCTCCGAAACTCCCGCAAACTTTGCCAACTCCTTCCGGGTCGGATAGCGTCCTGCCAGAGCAATCTCGCCATCCACCAAGATCAATGGCAGTGCCTCGGCACCGGAACGCTCTAGAAATGCCTTGGCCACAGCATTTTCAACAAATGCCATCGGCTGCTGGGCGAGGTTGAACCGCTCAATCTGACCGCCAGCACGTTTCAGCCAGTCCGCATCGGCACTGAAATCAACCAATGCCTGATCGACCTCGGTACCGCACACCCCAGTGCTGCAACACAAAGCCGGATCGAATACCTGTACTTTAGTCATCATATTTCTCCTTAGTCCTGAATACGTCCGATTTCAGCCAGTTTTTCTTTCAGCACGAGCTTGTCCAGCTTCTCGATGTGCAAAGCCATGAACAACTGAATGCGGCGTGCGAGTTGATCGTATGCCTTTTTGAAAGCAGCATGGCGTGCTTCATCACCTTCAACATGGGCGGGGTCAGGGATGCCCCAGTGTGCAGTCGCTGGCTTACCGGGCCAGATTGGGCACACTTCACCGGCGGCGTTGTCGCAAACGGTGAAAATGAAGTCGATCTTTGGCGCTCCCGGAGCGGCGAACTCGTCCCAGCTCTTGCTGCGAAGACCTTCGGTGCTGATGCCCATTTCCTGCAACAGTTCGATTGCTCCCGGATTCACACGGCCAGCAGGCTTGCTGCCTGCGCTGAAGGCTTTGAACTTGCCCTTGCCCAGCGTATTGAACAGCACTTCACCCAAAATGCTGCGGGCGGAATTGCCGGTACACAGAACCAGCACGTTGTATTGCTTCTCACTCATTTCGATCTTCCTTCTTCGTTATCAACATTTTTTCGCGGTGTGTTGCACTGCTCCGCATTGCCGCCACAACAGTTTGAGGCAGAAAAATCAACGAAAATGCATAGCCTCACCAATCCGCGTCTTATCCCCAGATTTACGCGCTTTTTAACCCCTGCTTACAGCACGTCAAATCAGATCCCAAGGCCTGAGTTAGCCATCATTTACACCAGTATCTTGACGCGAATTGGGGTGCCGAAAAATCGAATCGGCCACGTTCATAGAAGTATCACTAACTGGTGCCCCGTAGACTAGATGCGCAAGACCGATGAACCCCAGCGTCGCATGTTCATAACCAGAATACTCAAGCGGTTCAGATAGTTCACTCTGACCAAGGGGCATCGTGGCGTCCTGTTTGCCTACATGCAGCGGTTGACGGGTTATTCGCGTCAACACCTGTCCCGACTCATAACGCAGTACCGGGAGTCGAAATCCATCACCCCCCAAAACACGGGCCAGCCGCACCAGTTTTTCCCATAAGTACACCCGAGAGGACATGCGCTTGCTGGCCGAAGTTGACAGCCTCCACGACACCCTCTCCGGCCCTGCCACCAAGGTACTGCTGGAGAGGGCTTGCAGGGTATTTGGAGATGTGCGTTTTGTCCGTTTGGCACAAATCTCGGTGTCTCACTTGTATAACCTGCGCAAAGCGGACCCCTATCTGATCAATCGCTTCGAACACAAGGGCACCAAGCGTTCTCCTGTCGCTATCGGGACTCGCAAGGCACCGGCCCCACAAGGCTTGCCAGGCTATATCCGGATCGACACAGTTCATCAAGGAGACTGGGACGGCGCCAAGGGGGTCTACCACATCAATGCAGTGGATATTGTCACCCAATGGGAATTGGTGGCATCCGTGGAGCGCATCAGCGAAGCCCTCCGCTACACTCATGTTCTCAGGTGGCAATAATTTCCTCAATACCGACCCTTTCCGCTCCTCAGAATAACGACTCATCTCCATTCACTTTCCGCCCCCGGTCCTAAATTAAATCAACTCGGGTGACGCGACAGAAACCCTGAAAGACGCCGCTGCTACCAGTATAAGTTTACTCAGTCGCGTGGCAATGGTAAATTGCCCTGTGGGCGCTGGTGTGATTCGGGCTCATAGAGGGTGGTCCACAGGGTAATATTGTAACTTTCAAGCAATATTAGAACTTCACAGTAAGAAACGCACTCAATTCTTGCACGCTTGTTGAGGGCGCCAGTAGCGGGGGTTTTTGGGGATCCGTTTATAGCACGGGCGGAATCCCTTACCCCGCAGGTGAATGGGTCTTGAGCCAGTCGCGTAGAGCGGCATTCATGCGTGTTTGCCATCCTTTCCCTGTCACTCGGAAGGCCTCGACCACATCCGAATCGTAGCGGACGGTCAGAGCCAATTTGGTGCTTGTCGCCTTGGGACGCCCACGACGCACCAGATTTTCGCTGACATACTCATCAGCGTGACCAAAGAACTCATCCGTCAATTCAGGCGCATCGTCAGGGTCAACCCACTCGGCGTGTGTAGCGTGCTTGTTCGCGTTCATTGGCTTTCCTCATACTGATGATGCGGCGAGCCTCGCCGCGCGGTGTCCAGACTATGACCACCATCCGGCCGTACAACTCCCCAAAAGTGATGTAGCGCGGCTCGGTATAGTCCTCACGGGGATCTTCATCCGTGAGGTGTCGCCCGGCAAAGACCACGCCGGCGTGGGCAAAATCCAGCCCCCGCTCGGCAAGAGTCCTAGCGCGCTTGTCGGGATCGAACTCTATTTGCATGAGTTTATTGTAGTTACTCTAAATTGGGTGGTCAAGGACTTTTGTACCACGCAACAATGATTATTCCGGTAAAAAAACCCGCTCAGGCGCGTTTCTCCCTTGTTAAAACCTGGGAGAAGTATGGGGAAAATCACTCTGCGAAAATATAACGCCGCTCAGTTACCGTTTACGTTGCAGTTACCATTTACGCGCTACCGAAGTCAAAAAAGGTCAAACTGACAAAGTTAGGCAGCTTTTAGACAGCCATGCCTTGAAAGCCAATAACCACAGACTTCGACGCTGGTTCGATTCCCGCCGCCTCCACCAAAACCTTAAAGCCCAACCCTTATCGGTTGGGCTTTTTTTGCCCGCAACGCCAGTGCTGGCGCGGGTTCGGGAAATTCCCTCTTGAGCGTCACTACGCGATCAACCCTGATTCCAGCGTTACTTTCTCCCTTTTCCTCTCTCTGTTCTCTGTTTGCCTCTTGAGCGTTCAAGAGGTCGTCTCTCGGATTCATGCGGGTTTCCGGCTCATCGGTTATGAGCACGAATTGGTTGAGTGCAGGCGACCGAAACAGAGAATGGCAGGCCATGACGCAAAAACTGCCCGACTGCGGTGGCCGTTGGATTGTGAGACAGCAAAGTGCCATGAACAGTCGTTCACAGCAATGGACATGAGGGTCTGGTTCTCGGCCACAGCAGCCGGTGGCGCGCTGACCGATGCAGGTCTGCCTTGTGCTCAACTCCTGCCGTTGATCAGAAATCCAACTGAATGACCGCTTGTAAAACGCTGAATTCACCCTCCCTCCGATCCGGAGCGGAAGTTCGAGCTTGAACGAAGCGGTCGCTGATGACCGAGCCTGCCCTTGGCCGTCCACCCCCTTTTCAGTTTAACCCAAATTGTTCATTAGAGATTTTGGCTGATTTCTGGCAAACTACCAAGGCCATGGATTGTGGGGGTCTGGTTGTAAGGGTTCTAATGGACATCATTAGGGATATTCTTTTTTATCATTGGGTTACAGAGAATGGCGCAATCTGAAATTCTTTCTGGCGATGATTTTTCCGTTGGATTCAGTGACCGCGAGGTGACTGCCTGGGGTGGGCTGGCGCTATTCAAGAAAATGCTCGACAGTACGGGGTTTTCTGAGGAAGTCACGACTTGGGGACCTCCCGAACCCGGCTCCAATCGGGGGATATGAACCGAGGCAGTTGGTGGAACAATTTCTCGTGTCGACGGGGTGTGGTGCCTGCCAGTTTTCACACCTTGAAAAGTGTCTCTTGACCTGGACTCGACTGTGATCACGCGCAATGGGGAGCAAGAAGGGGCGGTCCGAGGGTACAACCCGGGGCGGCGGGGTCGAGCCAGCCACCATCCCTTGCTGGCTTTTGTGGCTGAGGCGCGCATGGTGGCGAACTTCTGGCTACGTCCGGGAAACACGCACTCTGCCAACAATGTTCTGCAATTTCTTGAGGCTACATTAGCCCATCTTGGGGAGAAGAAGGTTGGATTGTTACGTGCTGATAGCGGTTTTTTCAACGATGTTTTCCTGAAGGTTCTGGAAGGCAAGAGAATCCCTTACCTTATTGCGGCACGCCTGAATCAGGGATTGCAGCGGGAACTTTATCAGG
>JAJYPA010000422.1 GCA_021795795.1 Pseudomonadota bacterium
CACGATCGAAAGGCGCCCAGGCTTTGAACATTACTGGTCACGGGTCAGTGCCCGCCCGGCTGCCATCAGGGCCAAACAGATCGACGATGATCTTTTACCCAAGGACGCCACAAAAACATGACAGGGATATAAGGCCAGGCGGCGTGATACATTTTGTCGCCTGAAAACTACTGCGTATGAGTCGCTGTGTAGCGTTTGAGGTGGTCAGAAAGCCGTTCGGATAGGCACCTTCATCCCCTCTCAGGAGTTCTTATGACCCAGACCTCTCGTTTCGAACTGTTCTCTTTCTGGCGCACCTCCGCGACCTACCGCGTACGGGTGGGTTTTAACCTCAAAGGTGTGCAGCCAGAGGAACATTATGTGAATCTCGATGCGGGCGAGCAACGCAGTGAGGCATTTCTGAGAATCAATCCATTGGGAGCTGTTCCGGCTTTGATCGACCGGGAAGCGGGGCAGTCCACTATCCCCCTGACCCAATCAGTGGCCATTCTGGAGTTTCTCGAAGAAACCTACTCCACACCCGCGATGTTGCCCCAGGATGAGCATGGACGCGCCCGCGTTCGCTCCCTTGCCACCATGCTGGCAGCCGACACCCATCCGCTGATTACACCGCGGGTCAAAAAATATCTGACAACGGCTGGAAACTTTGACGAAGTAGCATGGCGGGCTTGGCAGACTCATTGGTTTGGTACAGGTCTACAGGCTTTGGAACAACGCTTGGCCAACGAGACCGGGACCGGCACGTTCTGTCATGGTGACACACCGACTATGGCCGACATCTGCCTCGCCAGCATCATCGTCGTTATGCGTACCTTCAAGATCGAAGTAGCCGATATCCCGACGGTCCAGCGTATTATGGCGACTTGTGAGCAACTCGACGCTTTTGCGAAGGCTGATCCCGGCCGCCAGTTCGGTGCGCCCAAAAGCTAAAATTCGTGGCGGATCTGCTCTGACGAACTTCGAAGGTACCAGGAGGGCCGAAAAATTGAGTATGGGGGAACCCGCAGAGTCATTCAATATTGATTCCGAACTGACCGTGGTTCAGGAAGCGGCGCAGTTGATTACAGAAGATGTTGATCTGGACCAATCTATTCGCCGAATTTTGCGCTTATTGTCGCATCTGCACGGATTGAATCGCGGCCGGGTGCTGCTCGCCGAAGGAAATGACCCGAAAAAGTTAATTACCATTCGATATTCTTATGGTCTTACCTCCGAAGAAATAAAGAAAGGTAGATACGTAGCAGGAGAAGGCGTTACTGGATATGTTTACAAAACGGGGAAGATCGCATTAGTACAGGATATCGACGAGGAAGAGAAATATTTAACGCGGGCTGTATTCAGAAATGTTTTACCGAATGAAATGGTGGCCTATATCGCGGTGCCCATTTTTTGGGGTAAAAAGACCATAGGTGTACTGGCGGTTCACAGATTACGTAAACGCAAGAGGCCATTCCAACGTGATATTACGTTACTCAAGGTCATTGCAACATTAATCGGTCAAGGATTACGTATCGAAGAGATGGTGGCAGCGCGCACCGCCGACCTCGAGTCTAAAAACCAGCTACTCATAAATAAAATGGAGAGCCGTGGGGCCGCACATGGCATTATAGGCCAGAGCCCTCTCCTGCAGGAGGCCGTCCAACAAGCATTTCTGGTGGCCCCGACCAATACGAATGTCTTGTTACAAGGGGAGTCCGGAACCGGCAAGGAACTTTTCGCACGCATGATCCATATCGCAAGCGCGCGTTCGGGGGGGGCATTCGTCAGTATTAATTGCGCGGCTATCCCCAACTCGCTCATCGAGTCTGAATTATTCGGATATGAACGAGGTGCTTTCACCGGAGCGGTATCGACTAAAATCGGGCGCATGGAGCTGGCGTCTGGTGGCACGCTTTTTTTAGACGAGATTGGGGATCTGGAACTAGCGTTACAGGCAAAGCTGCTGCGCGTTATAGAGTATAAAACGATACAACGGGTGGGTGGGACGAAAGATATTGCTGTCGATATCCGCATTGTCTCGGCCAGTCATAAGAATTTGCAACTCGCTGTTCAGGACAGTCAGTTTCGTCTAGATTTATTTTATCGATTGAATGTTTTTCCATTACGAATTCCCGCTCTTCGGGAGCGCGGAGGGGACATCCGACTTCTCGCGCAACATTTCTTGAATAAATCCAATGGTGAGTTTTCGAAGGAGATGAAATTCAGCAGTGATGCGTTGGCAGCCTTGGAGCGCTATGCCTGGCCAGGGAACGTACGGCAACTCGAAAATGTTATCAAACGCTTACTATTGTTGAGTGATAGTCGACTTATAGACGGTCATCTGGTCGAAGATGTGCTTGCGCATGAAATTTCCTCTGAAACTTTGATAAGTCATACCGTGCATAACACAGAACCGGGCGCGTCACCCGGAGATGTGCGTCCATACATGAAGGTTGTCTCCGATGAAGTAGGCGAGATTCAAGAGGCGTTGAGGAGGCAGCGGGGCAACAAAACCCGCGCTGCGATGAGCTTGGGGCTGACTCCACGGCAACTGACGTACCGCATGATAAAATTGAAGATTAAAAGCGAATGAACAATCTGATCGAAAAAAGGGTGAGTCGGTAAATCGAATATGACAAAATTAGCAATGTTAACATTGTTGATATTGTCATACTCTGGGTGCCTGCGGCAAAAATAGCAACATATTGTAATTATTAAAATAATATATTTTGGCATGTGTCTTGCCTAGACAAGATTGCTTCAATAATCACTTGTCTGGAGAACACCATGAGCGCATCCGCCGAAACAGTTACCGCTTCTATAAATTACTTACGTCCCATCGATTCGAATGGCCTCGTCGCTTTAGGCGAAAAAGGTAAATTCAATCCGGACGCCGTTGTCACCCTCAAAGCAAAGACCGTTTGTGAAGGTCAGTTCCGCATGCAAACGTATGTACGCGACCTTCAACCCCTGTTGATTGACGAGCCACCGCACCTGCTGGGAGAAAATAATGCGCCCAACCCTTCGGAAGCTGTTCTGGCTACCCTCGGTGCATGCCTTGCTGTGGGCGTGCACGCAAATGCTACTGCCCGGGGGGTGAAACTCACGCGACTGGAATTACAACTGGAAGGCGATATCAACGTGACCGCCGTATGGGGTACGGGCGATCTCGATCCCGGCAAGGAACTGGGATTTACCGATGTACGCGTCAGGATCTCCGCAGACGGGGATGCGCCCAAATCGGTAATCGACGAAATCATCGCACATTCCAATGTCTGGTCCCCGGTGGCCAATACGCTAAGGCGGAACGTCAACCTGCTGGTCGAGCCCGTCTAAGCCCACACTCAGGAGCACGATCCATCGTGAATCAGTTCGCCAGAAATTTAATGGACAACGACTGGTCCGAGGCCGCGATGCTGGATGCAGTATCGGCAGTCATTCGTCGAGATCTGCAGCCCATGACGACGCAAATTGATCTTGAAGGCATATACCCCGAGCGGGTGATGCGCAATCTCGGTGCCGCAGGGGCATTTTACCATCACTTGCCGGCCTCAGGTCACGTAGAAAGCATGAACCTACCGGTGGCCGTCAAGGCCATGAGCCGTGTCTCCGAGGAATGCATGTCTACCGGCTTCGCGGTGTGGTGCCAGGACACCTGTGGATGGTATCTGGAGAATGCCGCAAATTCCATGGTGCAGGAGCAATGGATTCGTACAGTGGCATCCGGGAAAACCCTGGGTGGTACCGGAATGTCAAATACCATGAAAGCCTTTGCAGGGATTGAAAGACTGCGATTGCAGGGCAGGCGCGTAGAAGGCGGATATCTAGTCAATGGTAATTTGCCCTGGGTATCCAATCTGGGACGGGGACATGTCTTTGGAACCCTGTTTGCCCTTGAAGGAGCATCCCATCAGTCGGTAATGACGCTCGTGGATTGTGATATGCCGGGATTTACCCTCAAGCAAATGGCGCATTTCACGGCACTGGAAGGTTCTGGGACATATGCCTGTATTTTTGACGATGTCTTTATTCCAGATGCGATGATTATTGATGAGAACGGAGCGGCCTTTTTGCATCACAGTAAAGCGGGAATCGTACTGCTGCAAATAGGTATGGGACTGGGTGTCGCACAGTCCTGTATTGACATCAGCAGAGAGACAGAATCATTGTTGAGTCATGTAAACCGATATCTGGATGATCGTCCTGACGATCTACAAAATGAATTGAATGAAATAAACGAAGCGGTAATGGCTTTGGCAGAAACGCCTTACGAATACGCCAAGGAATATTTTCGGGCAGTTTTGCAGGTGCGTCTGCGGGTAAGTGAGATCACGCTTCGCTCAGCACAATCTGCCATGCTGCATTCCGGGGCTAAAGGTTACCTGCGGACGGCACCCGCCCAGCGCAAGCTCCGCGAAGCCTATTTTGTGGCCATGATAACGCCATCCATAAAACATCTACGTAAAGAGCTTGCGGAGATGAGCTAGGACTCACGCTTGGTCGGGATGAAACCAGAAAAACATACAAGCTAAGCGCAGAGGAACCCAATGCATAGCAAAAATTATGAACGCTGGATCTGTGAAGCCTGCGGGTTTATATACGATGAAGCGCAAGGTGATCCGGATTCAGGACTCGCACCAGGAACGTGCTATGCGGACATACCAGAAGGGTGGGAATGTCCTTTGTGCGGTATGCGCAAGAGTGATCTGCGACTGTTGACCGATTCTCCGGCGGGTGATTTGCGAAAAACCGAACACATAAAAACACCTGACCGGTGCGAATGTCGTGGAGGAGCTGAATATATTGTTATTGTGGGTGCGGGATTTGCAGGGTGGTCGGTTGCAGAGGCCCTAAGACGTATTGGATCCTCCGCACCGGTGCTACTGATCAGCAGCTGCAGAGGTGATTTCTATTCCAAGCCGTCGCTCTCTGGAGCTCTGGCCGATGGAAAGACAGCCCAGGATCTCATTTACGAGGATGCGTTTAGCAGAGCGCAGCGGCTGAACATCCAAATTCGTACCGACACGCCGGTGATCCAGTTGGATCCTTCACGGAAGAGATTGATCACTTCACACGGCTCTATCGCTTATGGAAAATTGGTGCTTGCCCTTGGTGCACACCAACGTGAGCTAGCGCTACGCGGTAATGCCGCACATAACGTACATGCCGTGAATGACCTTGCGGATTACATGAAACTCCGCCAAAAGCTGGACTCCGGCCCTAAACTGGTGACGATTTTGGGTTCCGGCCTCATTGGGTGCGAGTTTGCGGATGATATCTCCGGCGCCGGACATGCCGTAACGATGGTGGACCCCAATCACTGGCCCCTGTCGCGACTGCTTCCAGAGGAAATGGCGATAGACCTGCAGAAGCAACTGAATGACAAAGGGATAGTTTTTCATCTTGGTACTATTCTTACGACGCTGGAATATTCTGCGGGCCGCTATCGGGCAGTTCTCCAGAATGGGGTCACCTTCGAGACAGATATAGTGGTCATCGCCGCTGGATTGATACCTAATACCGGTCTGGCAGAGCGCACCGGATTGAAGGTTGACAAGGGGATCAGCGTGGATCTTCAGATGCAGTCTTCCATCAGCGATATATACGCCTTAGGTGACTGTGCCTCCGTAGAGGGTACGGTATACTCATACATCGAACCGATCAAACATCAGGCAGAAACAATTGCAGAAAATCTGACTGGCCAGCGTTCTTTATTCTCCAAAAAACCAACGATTATAAAAGTAAAAACACCCACTTTTCCGTTGGCTGCATGTCAAATCAGAAAGACTGAAACCAGAGCATGGACAGTGGTTGAGAGGCAAGAGCATGGTTGTAGAATGGAGTTGACAGATGAACACGGAGAATTGGCGGCAGTTGCGATATCCGGCTTTGAAAAATTAGCAGCCAGAGAATTATATAAATACTGCATGTGATAACAAAAGATTACCATTTGCGAGTTAATATATATTAACAGTATAGAGGAACTATAATGGAAATAGTACCAGAAGAGATCCAACCTAAGGTTGGTAGAATATTACCACAAAGATTTATGGAGCCGAAATCTATCAGCGAAACACTCGATGCTTTCACGAGTATAGCCGTTACAAAGTGGTCCCGACCGTTAGGATTCTTTTTTCAATCCATTGCGGGTGGTGCAATGGTATGCTTTGGAGTAATTCTTGCGATTGCGACCGGTGCAGGAATTGCTACTCCAGGTATAGCTAATCTAGTAAGCGGTTTAGTTTTCGGGTTTTCATTTGTAGCCATTATGGTATCAGGCGCATCCCTGATAACCTCGGATATGGCCGCTGGATTTGTTGCTATGAGCCGCAGAAAAATGACGTTCTCTTCCTATATCAGCTTCTTACTGGTAGGCTGGATAGGAAATATCGTTGGAGCGTTCATTTTTATTGGCATTGTAGCCGCCGGGCCAGGCGCATATGCGAAACCCATATTTCTTGATCGAGCGCACTTGATAGCGCTATCAAAAGTCGGACCAGATGCCATATCCGTTTTTTGTATGGCAATTATTTGTACGTGGTTGTTACAAACCTCCTTTTTTCTCTATGTGAAGGCTCGTACAGACATCGGTAAAATGGTGGTGGCTTGGTACGGACCGTTGGCATTCGTAGCCGGTATGACCGAGCATTGTATCGCTAACATCGGAATGATCGGATTACCGCTTCTTATGCAAAGCCGATACATTGCGCTAAACAGTGCTGCCTTAGCCACCCCTGCTAGTAAAATAAAACTACTCACTTGGGGTTTTGGACATTTTGGTCTCTTGCGTAATGAACTTATAGTTTGGGCCGGAAACTGGATAGGTGGCACCGTTTTTGTTGCGATATTATTCATGATGATCTCTTTGGCCTATGACAAGACTAGGCCAGTATAACACATGTGACATATAAGGTTACTTTTCAGATATAGGGCAGAACGATATGACATCTTCAAAAACTTATGACGCGAAATCCGCGTTTCTGGCATTTTTAACGATTTATTCCATCACCACTCTGCCCGCATATTCTGATCCCCTAACTCAGGCACTGTCAAAGGGGAGTTATACCCTCCAGTTCAGACCTCGCTATGAATTCGTGCAACAGCCTGGACTCGATGAAGCTCAAGCATTCACCGTTCGCACGATGTTGGCATTATCATCGCACCAGGAATATGGATTAATCGGCTATGTCCAGTTTATCAATGTGAGCAGTCTGCTCAACCACTACAACAGTCTCCTGAACGGAAAGACTCAGTATTCGATCATACCCGATCCAGAAGAAACCGGCGTCAATCAGTTTTATATTCAGTACACGGGCTGGCGAGGCATAAAAGCCCGCGTGGGTCGT
>JAJYPA010000423.1 GCA_021795795.1 Pseudomonadota bacterium
CTGCCGGACGTGCCATGCCATGACCCCCCTGAAAAACATGGCACATTATCACTGTTTATAACGCAAATTGGAATTATACCCAGACCCTAACGGGACTAGTTTATGAGTGAGAGACCGGAAGGCCCAGTAAGGGTGCGCTTTTAAGCATCATGGCCTTGCGATGTAGAAATACATTGTAATGCATCGTAATTTCCTGGCGACGACGGCAATGTCGGCGCCTTTTTCATTACGTGCATGACGGGCCGGAGCTGGCCGGGCGCTGCCGGACGGCGGGCCGACGCGAACGCGCGCGATCGACCGTTAAGTACCCTCGGGTGCTCCGCCCCCTCTGTCAGGCTAGTTGTCCCTCAGCGAGCTTTTTTGAGCTTTTCGAGCCCTCGTCTCGCCGGCAGTTTTCGCCGCTTGCCGCTGGCGTTGCTGACCGAGATTCAACACGAGAAAGATGACCTTTACCTCGCCAAAATCGGCCGAGTACCGCGCAACAAATCCAGGCGGTCGAGAGTCCTCATGAGGAATCGGATCCTGGCTAAGAAAATTGAACCCAAGCGGACTGGCCGTCTCTGCCACCGCCACCA
Organism: Pseudomonadota bacterium; assembly: GCA_021795795.1. The sequence continues at coordinate 576 of JAJYPA010000423.1, forward strand.
GGGACCGCATGAGCTCGGCCTTGTCTTCGTTATAGGCGTAGGTGAGATGAAAGAAGACCCGCGGATTGCCGTACCCAAGCAACTTCTGGAAATGACTTTCCAGATCCGCCTTCATCGTTTCCTGGGTAGGTGATCTGTTACAGATCACCGCTTCGATTAGGGCCAGCACCGAGTTTCCCCAGGTGATGAGGAGGTCCCTTTCGCCGGCGTTTCCTTTCGCGCTGAAACCGCCTTTCGACTGGTCGCCGACTGACCACCCCAGAAATTGAACGCGTGCCGCCAGCAGTTGCTGGATGAGGGCGTTCAGATCATCTTCAATGGCATCAATCTGGACGCTTTTCATCATAGGGACGAGGGATACGACGGCATCGGCGGCGGCCCGGACATACTCGACCAGCAGCGCTTCGAACGGATCCGCCTTGCGTTGAAGTGCTCGGGCTTGGTCAGCGGGGTTCATCGTCCGGAACCGGGCAATCGCTGACGCGACGTTGTCAAACAAGTCCTCATAGACTGAGACCTCGGGTGCCGAGAGGAAGGGGGCACCGCTGGCGATATTGCTTCGCGCGGCCGCGAGCACCTCAGTCCCTCCAATAGCATGCTCAGCGGCATCCAGCGTCGCAGTCGCCTCCGGTTGCCGGCCCAGCCTAGCGAGCGCTATTGCGCGATAAGCTGCGGCGGTATCCTGCAGGCGAACCAAGGTCACGGTTGACAGGACGGCAAGGGCTTGGCCAGGTTCACCTATGGCCAGCAACAACAGCGCCCGGTTGCACTCCACGCCTTCATCTACGGTGGTTGCTGGAAGCTGCGCTGTCATTCGTTCAAATTCAGCGATCGCCTTCTGCCCTTGACGAACTTGATCTCCTTTCAGGAGTACAAAGCTATCCGGCTGGAGCAGATCGGTAATCTCAGCCGCAAACCAATTGGCGGCGGAACCAAAGGACGGTCGTCTGGCGAAGAGGTCTAGGAATTCAGCCTTTGCGAATCTGGAATTTCCGTTGGACCCCTGAATGGCTGCGAGCCCACGGAATTGGCGCAAGGCTTCAACTGCTCCTACCTGTTCCAGTGACGCAGAGAAGATTGGTTCGGCTGTGGCTTCGATCGCCGCCCAGTCCTCCCGAAGGAAATCAAGGCGAAGTTGGTTCTGAAAACGAGCGAGTTCACGCCCGGGAACTTTCCCCAGCGTCTTGAGACCAGCCTCGGCGGCCATATAGCTTGCGGCGGCGTCGGCGGCACCAGCGGTCAGTAGCGCGTCGATACGAGCCAGCATCTCCGGTAGAGATTGGATCGTTCCGGCGTCAGTCGGCGCAAGCGCGGTGAGGCGCCGCTCGATGTCGGAGCGGAGATTGGGCGGACTTCTCGATAGTAGCTGCGCGAGGATGAGCGGCTCATCGGTTTCGAGAATCGCTGCCAAGAGAGCCGCTTGTCGTGGGCGATCGACAAAGGCGAGGGCGGCCGCTAGGTCAGCGGCCAAGGGGCGGTCGGAGACGGGTGCCCCGATGCGGCTCTCAAATCGCGGGGCGAACGCTGCGACGCGCCCTTTCTCCTTGTGCTGCAACGCGCCGGTCCGGACGGCAGCGACAAGAGCACCAAACACATCGGCGGGCACGTCTGGCTCTCCGCCGACGACGGCGCGGCAGAGAATCCGGATATGTGTTCGCAGCGATCGCCCTATGGAGTTCGCCAGGATGAACTCATTGTCTTGAGGAGTCGCGACTGCCAGCCGGGTACAAACGTCCACCGGATAGAGGAACTGATCGCGCAGCGCCTGCGTCCGCCCTGCCATTCGGGCCAGCGCAGCTGCGCCTGCGGCCCCTATGCGGTGAGACGACAGCGAGTAGTCGCCAGTTGAGATGGAGTGCGCATAGGCGGTAACAATGGTGTCAGCGTTCACCTCGTCCGCAATGCCGCCGAGGTCCGAGAGATCGAGAACCGCGGCAAACTCAGATGCTCCGACACCTCGACGCAAATTGGGCCCATCGAGCGACTGAGCCATCGCGAGCAGAATGGAGTTGGCGCAACCTGTCAGTTCCCGACGAAGCGCTTCCATCAGTGAATCTGCCCCGCTGGCATCGTCAATGAAGCCGGGGCCAGCTCGACCATGTAGCCAGTTGAGCAATGCCGCCGCTTCGCTGGCGTTAGTCTGTCCGGCACGTAGGTGCTCTCCGAGTATCGCCACTGCATCAGCGAATGCCTCGACCTGGCCAAATTGAAAGTCACGTTCGACGAGACCACGATCCCACGCACCCACCGGGGACCTCCATTGCGCGATCAGGAGACACGCGAGCCCTGCGGTTCGTGGATGAATGACGAGGTCCGCTAGCAACCTCGGCCGCGTCCGGATCTGAAATAGCAGAGCAATGAAAAGCTCGGCACGGTCAATCGCTAAATCGATAATCTGGGCCACTACTGGGTGGGGCGCCGGTGAGTTATCCGCAGCATCAGCGTCAGCAAGGAGAAGCCCCACCAAGCCGAATAGGTCCCCGCAGGTATCCAGTGAACCGTAGGTGCTGGCCTCTATCGGATGAGATCCCGCCCAAAGCGCCCGATCTACCAGCGTGTCGGGAGGCAGTGGAAATTGCGAGTAGGCGACATCCCGCGTTAAGTGGTTCGCCAGCGCCGTCTGCCGGGCATATAGGTCCCGCGTTTCGTTCCAGCCGCCAAGGCCGGGTTCCGTCTCAATCACGCTGATCGCGGCCTGTCGAAACGTATTCGCGTCCGGTGTACTCCAAACCTCATCAGGAACGATCAATGGGTGGTGAAGCAGGCCCCTCAAATCCACCCACCGACGAAGTGCGCTGTCTGGAGTGGCCTCCTGTGCCAAGATCAGTTCCCAGAGCCTTGCGGCGATCCATCCCGGTGTTTGATTAACGATTTGGGATGGGTTACTGCGTCCTGTTTCAATGGCCTCAACAAGTTCTGCCAGTTCAGGATCCGTCCGAACTTCAACGGTGGCCCCATAGCGCTGTTCGTGAATGCCGGAAAGTAGGGTCTTGAAGGCGTCCATCACTCCGGTCGGAGCGCGCAGCGCGGCTACACGAAGATCTAGGCCGATTTCAGCGCGGCCCCAAATCCGGCGTAGCCACCCCAAATTAGCGAGCGCCTGCAGGTCCGGCGGCTCGCTAGCTGTTGGTCCGGCCTGGGCGTAGGCAATTTCGGCTTTCGGCCACTCCGCGTTTGAAGAAACCTTCAAGCCTGCCAGCACCCTCAGCACGAGCTGATCCGGCGTCACCTTCTGGTCCGGATTGAGAAACTGGCCCTGCCGAACAACACGGAGCTTGCTGTCGAATCGATCTCGCAGGATCCGCCGCGTCTCGCTCGGTACATGATTGAAGCTAGGGAATCGGGTCATAGGTTAATGTCAATCCACCGAACATAAAACAATCGTGGTAAATATTCTATTTAGTTCGGCATAATTTTTGATGTTATGCTCATGCCGTCCATGATACCGTGAATTTATCCAGCCCGCTCTTCTGGAGCTACACGGGTATATCCATTGGCGGCGCCTGCCCAACTGACCAGGCATTCAGATGCCGTTAGCACCTTCACCCACCAGCGCAAACTGCTGATCTTGATCACAACGCCGCTGGCGATAAGCCATTGGTTGCAGCAGGTCACACTGGACTACTTCTTGCCAGCCTGCGCGACGTAGCCATGCCCCCAACATGTGGCTTCCGATCGCGCTCTGGCGCGGACTTTTAACCGCTTGTGCACCCCCAGCGCGCTGCGCCAAATGAGATGCCGGAGCTTAAGATTTTCCACAGCGCGAAAAAATGCTCCGTAGCTAGAAGAATACAAGGTGGAACACTGTCTCGAACGTTGCCATCGACCGACTTCCGGTAACTCATGGTACCAATCACCGACCGTCAGCTATCTGGGCGATGATTGCCCTTCACAGGCCGCGTGTGAACGACCGCTCTCGCTGCCCTGCCGCCGTTGAGCCCTGATGGTCGGCAGCAGACTGATAGCTGCCGTTGGCAGCTTTTCAACCTGACTACGTGACTCCACATTGATTGCCTGATGGTGGCATGACTGTCTGAATGGCGCTATGATTTTTCAAATCATCTCGCGTCAGCAGGATCTTATTGAGCCAATTGACCAACAAATCGTTTTTACCCACACAAAGTTGGATAGGAGCTCGGGCATAATGTCGGGTCATAAAAAAATCGGATGACCGCCAAATGATGAAAAAGAGGCAACCTGTCGGCATAGTGTGTCCGTCTCCGATGTGGTCCGGGTACTGTTGCAGCGGTTGGATGCCTATTACGGCACCACTCTCGCAAAGACCATTGAGACGCCAGTCTTGGATGTCACCTTGGCAATAGGTAGCTTTTGGGATTGCCTGGGCGATGGGGGTTGCAAGTTATCCTCCTGAAAATTCCTTCATTTTTCACTCATCCCATAACAACAGCCCCATATCGACGAACCATGCAGATGGTTTTTTGGGGAATATTCGTGGGGGTGTTGGCCTTTTCAGGATGGTATGCTTGGTTCTCCTGGCACCATTATGAACAGAACAGTCGATATCGCTTGGCGCTGGAATCCGACATGGTCGCGCAAGTCACCCAACGACTGCTGGACGGCCAGGAATTCGGACTCCGGCTTCTGGGTCAACAATTACGGCGCGTGGACGCGCTGCACCATCCTCATCTCGTCCGGATCATCTTGCTGGGTTATCAAAAAGCATCTCCGGGGATTGCCAGCGCGAATCTCATAGCACCGAGCGGACAGGTCATCGCCTCCACGGCCGTGTCGGCTGGGGAGCCGCTACCGGATTTTCAGAACGTCTTGCAGATGCACGGTATGCGGGTATACCACCCCACCCAAGGACCATTATCGCGTGAATGGGTTATCCGTTTGAGCCATACGGTGTTTTCCCCTGTGGGGAAACCCTTGTTTGTTGTGGCCACATCACTGCGTCTTGGAAATATTGAGGACTTTCTGGGCCTACTGCCCTTGCGTCCCGGAACGGCTGTCGGTCTGATCCGGAGTGACTTTTATATTGAGGGGCGCTGGCCCGTGCCTCAGGGTAATCTCACCAAGATGCTTTCTCGTTCCGTAACCACAGGAGGGGCCTTGCGGCAGGCCCTGCAGAAGTACCCTCATGCACGTCAAGGAACTTATGCAGGCTTTGTTTCAGTGGGCCAGACTTATCGGTTTGGGGCCTTTACACGTCTGAGCCATTACCCATTAACGGCTTTCGTATCCGTTCCCCGGTATCAATGGCTGGCCGCCTGGTGGCGGCGGCATATCCAATTTCCTCTGATCTTTCTGGTTGGCACCTTGGGCTTCGGTGTGGTGGCTTATCGGCGCATTCTCTTCCAGGATCGCCGATGGGATGTGCAACGCCAGACCTTTGAGCGAACCCTGACCGCGCAGGCTACCCACGACGTCCTGACCGGTCTGCCCAACCGCGATGGTCTGCGGCTGGTGTTTGATCAGGCGTTGGCCCGTGGCGAACGGCAGGAGCGGTTGCTGGCCGTGGGCTTTCTCGACATTGACGACTTCAAGCCAGTCAATGATACCTACGGACATGCCGCTGGTGACGACCTGCTGAAAGAAATGGCTCGCCGTCTGCAAGACGCGGTGCGCCGGACGGATACCGTGGCACGTCTGGGTGGTGATGAATTTGTACTACTACTGGAAGGCCTGCGCAGCATGGATGAACTGGATCAGGTCCTGGCCCGTCTTCAGACCGCGATTGCGCAGCCCTTCAATATCAAGGGGGAGACGACGATCCGCATCCAGGCGAGCCTGGGTCTCAGCATCTATCCCTTCGACGATGGGGACGCGGACCTGCTCCTGCGTCACGCCGATCAAGCCATGTATGCGGCCAAAGCGCGCCCCGGCCGGACCAGCGAAGATTGGGTGCAGCTCTATCACCCGGATCTCGGCACCATTTCCATGGGCGATGAAGTGTTGCGTCAGGATTTCCTGCGGGCCTTATCCACGGGAGCCGTGACACTACGTTACCAGCCGCTGGTGGCCCTCGCTACAGGCCGGGTGGCGGGCCTTGAGGCCTTGACCCGCTGGCACCGGGAAGGCCGGGAGATCTCCCCGGATCAGTTTCTCCCTGCTCTGGGTATACGCGAGCGTCAGGCCTTGGGGCGCTTCGTGATGCAAACGAGTTTGCAGCAATTCGCGCAGTGGCGGGAAATGAGCTCGGATCTTTTCCTTAGTATCAATGTCACCCCGGAAGAGCTCGACCAGTCCGGATTTGCCGATGCCATTCTGAGCATGCTGGCCAACTATCCAGAGATACCTCCAGAAGCCCTGGTACTGGAAGTGCTGGAGATCGGAGAGATCCTCGAACAGGAGATGGCCTCTGAGCACCTGCAACAATTGCGCGGTGCGGGGATGAAGATCGCGCTGGATGACGTGGGAAGCGCGTACGCCTCGCTCTTGCGCCTTAAAAATCTGCCTATTGATGAGATCAAGATTGATCAAGGATTCATCCGCGAATTGCCCAACAGGCCCCAGGATCTGGTATTTGTCGAGAGTCTGGTCAATCTCGGCTTGGGCATGGACGTCATTATCGCGGTGGAGGGTGTAGAGAGCGAAGCCCACATCGCGCTTCTGCGCGAGATGGATGTCCATTATCTCCAGGGATACGCCATCGCCAAGCCGCTGGCAGCGGAAGAGGTCGCTGATTTTGTGCGTACCTTTGTCCTCGGCTCCGGGGATACAGACACGCCGCTGCTGGCCCTGTATCGGCATCAGGGATGGGTGCACGCGG
>JAJYPA010000424.1 GCA_021795795.1 Pseudomonadota bacterium
TGATTTTCCAGACCCGGTAGTCCCCACAACAGCAGAATGGCGCGTGACCAACTTATTGATATTTACGAGCGAAGGAATCGACTCGGCGCTAGCAAGATGTCCAACCGAAACAAAATCCTGCGGGTCGCCGGACCCGTAGATTGCAAGGAGATCGGCCTCAGTAACAATGTGAACACGATCATCAATTGTTGGATGCTGTGAAATTCCACGCTCAAATCGACCTCCGCGTTGTCCCTCTCCGACCATTTGCACCTTGATCCAGCGATTACCATAAGCTTGCTGTTCTCGATCTTGTTCAGGCGCCGCACCCGCACCAACTTGTGAAACCACTCCATAAAGGTCAACAAAGCCGAGGGGGATGCGAACAAAACTACCAACCTGCCCAATTCGATAGCCCTCACCGTGAACAAATCCAAGTCCGGTCACAGTCTCATTGCTCAACTCAACCGTGATGGTTGACCCGTAAACATCTTGAACTGTCCCGATGAATGTTGGGTCACGTCGCATCTGTTCCCACCTCTTTGTCATCGGAACGCGACAACTGTTGAGCCAAGAACGCTCCAAAATACTTGAAATCCCCAAGTAGAAACTTGCAGTTATTCGCGACGGCACCATCGCTGGCAACACTAATGCCATGAAGAGGGTGCCCTGTCTGCGCATCTGCTCGCCAATCGCGTTCAGATGTACCGAGGACTGCACCGTCCGACGCGAGGAGACTCAAATTTGGTGTCATACGCGCCTTGGCAAACGGACTAGCGTACTTAGCCCGAACGCCGCGCAGCAGACCAAAACAGATGGCGGTTGGATTGCTACGGAGTCCATGCAGGATGACTTCGTTGAGGTGCTGATCGGCAAATGAGTAGCCACAGGTGACTAACACCGCTTGCCCTCTTGCCAGAAACGCTCTAAGTCGATCCAGCATTGCCAAGTACGGCATGCGCCGACTTTGATCGTACTTGAGGTGTGAGGGGTAGATCATCTGCCGGTCACCATCGGAATGCCCTTCTCGGCGAACCACCTCATCGTCGTTTGTGCGCCACCAATTTACTGACCCGTGTACTTTCCATAGGCGTGCCCACCTTGGTGGAAGCGCGTCATTTTCCATTGATGTGAGATCAAAAAATGCCTGTTTTGAACCGACGAAACCATCAAAATATGGGATCTTGTGTGCCTCTAATGCCTGCTCGACAAGCAAGTCATAATTTGGCGTGAAGATCTCAATAGGATGTGCTCTTTGTATCCCACCGATCCATGTCGAAAGCTGATGGTATGGGGTATTCGATTGAGGCAGGTCAACACCCACCACACTCGTGGTAATTGAGCATATTTCCGCATCAAGTTTAGTCAGAATAGTCTTGTCCAATCCATCAATATTGCCCTCGCGCACAACATCCTGAAGGGCACGAACATGACTAAGAATGTCTTCGATGGTTGGGTTTTCTGGCGCACCGCCATTAAATCGATTCAGGAGTTTGGAATAACTAGTCTTGTACTCAACTGACTCGTCCAGCTTACTGTTGACCAAATCAGTGAGGCCTCTTATGTCGGGTATAAGTGGCTTCGTTCCTGTGCCGTCAGGCATGCGTATCGAAACTGGACAACCCGCACCAAGGAGAAAGGCGATCCGCATCTTATCCGGTGTGAGCGCTTGTTGTAGCAGCGTCGATTGCCTATATGGGCAATGAGTAGGGGTATTCATAAATTTTCCAAACCCTTTGTTGTGTTGCTCGGTTCCTCAAGTGCTTTCAATTCCAGCCCATCAATATTCTGCAACGACTTCCCCGCAATCCCCTGCAAGTCCCCAGACATCCCCACCGTCGCTTCCATCACCCTCTCGATCTGCTCCTCGCGCTTGGCCCATTACTTCATGATCGCCATGCGCTCTTAACTCGCAACCCGTTCGTTTGCCGTAAACACCGCCTGAATATCACGCGTTGTTGCGCCGCTTGCGATGAGCGCACGCACGATTAAATCCAGTGAAACGGAAGGATCGCCCGCTTCAATTTTTGCAATGCGGGATTGGCTCGATTTCATGCGTTGCGCAAGGTCGATTTGCGAAAGTTTATGTTTGATGCGTGATTTTTTTACCGCGCTGATCAGTGAGAACTTGAGTGCAACAAGTTGCGCCTCTTCATCGTTTAATTGCAGAAAACCCTCCGCGTTGCCGACTGTCCAGCCTCCGGCTTTCAGGCGTTCCAATTTGTCAGTCTTCATGGCATTTGTCCTTTTGCTAAATTGATTGGTAGCGTTGCAGTCTCGCCTTGCAAGCGTCAATCACCGTCTGGGGCGTTTGGCTGGTGGTTTTGGCAAACACTTCAAGAATCACAATGGCTAACGTATCAACGTAATACACAATGCGCCAGATCGATTTTGGTCGGGGATGCGCAATTCATGACAACCGCGGCCGATAGTAGGCATTGGCCTTGAGTGCGGCAGCGAGATATTGATGCCCTCTTGCAAGTGTCGTAATAAAACGCCCACTTCAATTCTTGCCTCGACGGAAAACGGCGGCGTTTTGACTTCGCCATGCAGCCACGCCTGCGGTTTACGCATGCTTACAAATGCCCCTTGTGTATATGTCGATACTGACATATACACAAGGGGCATTTGTAAGCATAATAGTCTTATCATCTCTGTTGCCATACCTGTTGCTCTCATTCCGCTGCATCCCCGGTGTTTGCTACAGGCGCTTCCAGTGCCTGAAGGCTCAGCCCCTCAATCTCCTGCAACGACTTCCCCGCTATACCCTGCAAGTCCCCATACATGCCCACCGTCGCCCCCATCACCCGCTCAATCTGCGCTTCGCGCTTGGCCCACTGCTTCATGATGGCCTTGCGCTCCTTGTCCAGGTCTTCCTGCATCGAGGAGAACGCTTCGACAATGGCCTCCACACGCTGCCGGAAACGCGGGCCGGTCAGGTATTGGTAAACCATCTCGGTCTTGGTTTGCTGACCTTCGGTGGCCTGCCGTGCAAGCGCGATCTCCAACAGCGACTGGCGAAGAATCATGGCCACTGGCAGTGCCGCGCGCGGGTGAGTGACCCAGATGCCTTCCACCATTTCAAAGGTTTCAATTCCTTTCGGCAATACCTGGCTGACGATTACGGCGATTTCCGCTTTGGCGCTGCGCTGGTCTTCGCGCAATTTGGCCAGCCAACCGTCACTCCAGTTTTTGGTGCGTTTGGATTCCCACAGGATAATGCCGCTAGGCTGGCTGCCGGTGCCGATTACACGGTGCAGCACATCCCCGCCGTATTCACCCTTGGGAACTGGCTCTATGGCGTCGAACGGGAATTTGCTGCGCAACAGGTTTTCAAGCTCTAGTTCCTGGACTTCACCCTGCAATTGTTGTGAACCCTGTTCGGCTCGGCGCTTGAGGTCCTCAATCTGTTTCTGCATCGCGGTAATGGTTTGCTCTTTCTCCATGACCTTGAGTTTCTGTTCGTCCTCGGCTTCTTTTTTGGCTTGTTGACGGGTAGCGTCGAGTCCTTCCTGTATGCGCTTTTCCACTGTGAGCTCCAATTCGCGCCTGGCGTCATCGAGCTCACGTTGCTTCCTGATCAACTCGGCCTGTACCTTTTGAGCCTCGGCCAGCTTTTCGTCGCGCATCCTGAGAACTTCCTGTAGCTCGACGAGCTCCCGCGCCTTACCGTCTAATTCGGCTGCAGCGGCGAGCTTAGCCTTTCTGGATTCTTCAGCAATGACCCGTTCTCGCTCCGACTTGAGCTGCGCTGCTACCTGATCGGCCACCTGTTCGTCCAGCGTGCGTTTGGCCTCGGCGATCTGCTTTTCCTTTTCGCGCATAGCCTGTTCGCGCTGGGCGATGTCGTTGTCCTTCTGCGCCAGTTGTTGCTCGAACTGCCTGCGCGTGGCAGCGATCAACGGTGCCGCCAGGGACTCGGTGAGTTTGATTTCCGTTTTGCAGTTTGGGCAGATAATCGTTGGCTCTGTCATGAATAGCCTCACTTATCGTCACACTTATCGCAGGAAAGGCGATAGTCGTCGATATCGCGCTGTCCTCCCTTGCCAATCTCCATCACTTTGCCAATGCCGACAAATTATCACCGATAACGGACAATTGTTTGTCACTCATTTTTTCACTCCCTCGATATGGCCAGATTTTCCGGGGTGTAACTGACAACTATTGTCTACTCACTGCTTTACCAGGCGTACCCCTCTGCGGCTAGTTAAGCAAGATTCCAGCGCAGGGTAAACAATTTTTCGTTCTTGGCCTGTTGTTTCAACTTGCCTTCAATCTGCGCAATCAATTCCTCCCGCTGTCCGTCCACCTGATCCTGCGCATCAAACAGCGACCGCCGCTTCTGGTTGCGCTGGGTTTCGAGGGCCTTGATCTGTTTCTGTCCCCCCAGCTTTTCTTCCAGCGTCAGCGCGGTGGTGGCGGCGCGACGGGCTTCCTTGATCTGGCGGTCGACTTCCTTGATTTCCCGTTCCAGCCCTACCTTGAGGTCATCGGCCCAGCCGTCGAGCTTATCGGCCTCGGCTTCGAAGAATCGGGCGTTGCGCTCGGAGACGTCGCGCTGGATGGCGGCTTGGCGGTGCTGGGTGAGAGTTTCAAGGGGGGTGGCGCCCGAGTCAGGTTGCACTTGTCCGATGACCGTACCTGGCAGCGTCAGCAGGCGTGCCGCGACGCCTTCCTCTAGCGGCTGGCCGTCTTCAGTGGTTGCCGCGAAGATCAGGTGATCTTCCTCATGATCGAGAGATTCTACGCTGAAAAGCGTGAGGGTAAGCCAGCCAGACTTGCCAATGAGTGGCTCTATCGAAGTGATCTTGCCGTCGTGCTGCCCATAATTGAAATGAATCTCGGCCGGCGGCAGATCGCGGCCTTTCGCCTGCGCCACCAAAGCTTCGGCGAGAGGGTGGTTGAGACGGTAGAGGTGGGCCTCGCCGGAACGGCGCGGCAACTCATACAGCCCCAGAGGGATAGCGGCTGCTTGCGCCAGGAAGGGCTGCATTTCTAGGCGGAAAGAAGCGTCGCTCAGGAACTCGGCCTGACCATTCAGCTCCTGCCGGGTGAGTTGCATGAGTAGGCGCTCGTAGTGGTTGAGATAGGCCTTGGAGTCCTTGTCACGTACCTTGAGCTTCTCGCGCACTTCGTCGTCGAAGTGTTCCAGCAGCTTCTGGCGCGTATGCATCATGGATTCGTTGATCTCCATGCTCAGTTCGAGCTGGAGCTGGTCGAAGGCGGTCTGGATTTCGTCGGATTTACGGCAGCGCTGGTAGATGGCGGCGATGCGCTTCTCAAAATCCACGCCGGACTCAATGGCGCCCAGCACTTCGTCGCTGGCGCCAAAGACACCCTCAAAGAGCTGGAACTTCTCGGACAGCAGCTCGAAAACACGCTGGTCTGCGGCGTTCTTGCGGTTGAGGAAATTCACCACCACCACATCATGCTTTTGCCCGTAACGGTGGCAACGGCCGATGCGCTGTTCAATGCGCTGGGGGTTCCAGGGCAGATCGTAATTCACCACCAGGGAACAGAATTGAAGGTTGATACCCTCGGCCCCCGCCTCCGTAGCGATCATGATGCGCCCCTGCTCGCGGAAATAATCTACCAACGCCGAGCGCATGTCGGCGCTACGCGAGCCGGTGACGCGGTCGCTACCTTGATGGCGTTCGAGCCATTGACGGTAGATGCACCGCGAACCTTCGTCGGTGTTGGTGCCGTTGAACAGTACGATGCCGTCGCGCCAGGGGCTGTCCTCCAGCAGGCGCAACAGGTAGTTCTGGGTGCGGCGCGATTCGGTAAAGATGATGGCCTTCTGTGCTGCACCAATCTCCCGCGCCTTGGCGAAGGCGATGTCCAGCGCCTTGAGCAGGGCTTTGCCCTTAGCGTTGTGATCAATGGAGGCGGCGAGCCTCGCGAAGGCGTCGAGGTCCGTGATTTCCCGTTCGATGACGGCACGGTCGGTCTCAGTGAGCACTTCAGCGGATTTGTCCTCGGTCCATTCCTCGGCGGTTTCATCCAGGGCTTCATAGTCCTGCTCCAGATCGTCTTCGAGCGATTCGGCGGGCGCCTGTTTACACAGCTTGGCCTTGAGCCGGTTGGAAATGGTGGTCAAAGCGCCCGCGATGGCAAAGGTGGATGAAGCGAGCAGCTTACGCAGCACCAGTGTCATCAGCGAGCACTGGCCGGCAGGCAGAGCTTGTAGGTTGTCCCTTTGCAGGTATTCGGAGACAAGCTGGTAGAGGCTGTCTTCGCTTTCCTCCGGGGTGAATTCCTCCACCAGAGGCAGGCGCTGGGTGTAGGGGATGTATGCCGTGACCTGCCGACGCAGGGTGCGATGACAGACCGGCTTGAGCCGAGCCTTGAGTGTCTGGAACACCTGATCTTGATTCAGGTTGGCGAACTGCTCGCGAAAACTCTTCAGGTCGCCGAAGGTGTGTTCGTCGATGAAACTCACCAGCCCGAACAGTTCCAGTAGGGAATTCTGCAGCGGGGTCGCCGTGAGCAGCAGCTTGTCCTTGCCAGCCAACGCCCTCTTCAGTGTGTTGGCGATGACATTCGCCGGTTTGTAGACGTTGCGCAGGCGGTGCGCTTCGTCGATGACCACCAGATCCCAAGGGATCGCATGGACATCAGCCGCCTTGCCTTTGGCAAACTGATACGAGCAGATGACAATCTCCGGCGCTTCGAAGGGCCGGAACTGGCCCTGCCTGATGGCGGCGTTATAAGACTTCGCTTCCAACAGGCGGCAAGGCAGAAAAAACTTCTCGGTCAGTTCCTGATACCACTGCTTGCGCAGATTGGAGGGCGTGATGACCAGGATGCGACGCTTGTGCTCCGCCCACTTCTGCGACAGCACAAGGCCCGCCTCGATAGTCTTGCCTAGGCCTACTTCGTCGGCCAATAGGGCACCCTTGGAGAGCGGCGACTGGAAGGCGAACAGCGCCGCATCGACCTGATGGGGGTTCAGGTCAACCTGGGCGCTGGCCACCGCGCCGGCAAGCCTCTCGGTACTGTCCGGAGGGCAGCGCTTAGTCAGTTCGTAGGCGAAATACTTGGCGTGATAAGGCGTCAGGCTCATCGGGAATACCGTAGCCCGGCAAAATGTGCATAACGCGTGGAAGACGCGTTATGCAATCCGGATTTGGTCGTTATATTGATCACGTTGTCTTTGCGTGCGGCACATGCGTCGTTATATGCTCGCCAAATCCCTGGCCTCCTGCTTGTTTGCATATCCTAGCCCTTCATGCCTGGAAAAGGTAGCGGCCAAAGAGCCATGGCGGCAGCACCACTACCATAATGGGATTTTCAAAGAACGTGCCATTCCACTTTTCGGTC
>JAJYPA010000045.1 GCA_021795795.1 Pseudomonadota bacterium
CTGGTCAGCAAATAGGTCGGTCTTGATGGCGCTGCGTTGTTTCATTGGAAGCAAAAGAGATGGTGGTCAGATGAATCGAATTTTACCGGATGCTGTGGGGAATGGATGGGGTTTTTCGAGGTGCCCAGTAGGCTTTCTGCTCTATCGAGAATTTTATCCAACTGCTCAGACAGCCATGACGGCTCACCTTCGCCTAAGAAGGTTATTTGTCCAATTGTTATTTCTATTTTTGCTTCAGCCATTCTTATTTCTCTTTCTGTGGAGTGTTTGAAATGTTTTGTTCAAGAGGTAAGTGTTCTCTGGTGCAGTGAGGCTGTGGAGGGAACCTAAAAGCAAATTTTTCAGTTACGGTCTGTGTCGACCACTATGGTCTGCAAACAAAAACCCGCCATTCGGCGGGTTTGTTGTTTCTCTTACCAGTTCAGCGCGCCGCCGGTTTGGTAGTCGGTGACTCGGGTTTCGAAGAAGTTTTTCTCCTTCTTCAAGTCGATGACTTCGCTCATCCACGGGAAGGGGTTGGTTGCCCCGGGGAAGAGTTCGGCGAGACCGATCTGGTTGCAGCGGCGGTTGGCTATAAAGTGCAGGTATTCGGCACACATTTCTGCGTTCAGGCCGAGCAGGCCGTGCGGCATGGTGTCGCGGGCGTAGGCGATTTCCAGTTCCGCGGCTTCCTTGAGCATCTGGGTGACTTCGGCCTTGAATTCTTCGGTCCAAAGGTGCGGGTTTTCGATCTTGATCTGGTTGATCACGTCGATACCGAAGTTCATGTGGATGGATTCGTCGCGCATGATGTACTGATATTGCTCGGCGATACCGGTCATCTTGTTGCGGCGGCCCAGCGAGAGGATCTGCGCGAAGCCGGTGTAGAACCACATGCCTTCGAACACGACGTAGAATGCGACGAGGTCACGCAGGAAGTCCTGTGCGCCTTGCGTGGTGCTGGTGTCGAAGTCGCCGTCTGACAGGTTCTTGGTGTACTTGAGTGCCCAGGCATCCTTGGCGGTGATGGAGGGGACTTCGCGGTACATGTTGAACAGTTCGCCTTCGGCGAGGCCGAGGCTTTCAACGATGTATTGGAAGGTGTGGGTGTGTACCGCTTCTTCGAAGGCTTGACGCAGCAGGTACTGGCGGCATTCGGGGTTGGTGACCTGCTTGTAGATGGCGAGCACGATGTTGTTGGCAACGAGGCTTTCCGCGGTGGCGAAGAAGCCGAGGTTGCGCATGATCATGGCGCGTTCGTCTGCGGTGAGGGCGCCGTCACGGCCTTTCCACAGGGCGATGTCGGCCTGCATGGACACTTCGGTCGGCATCCAGTGGTTGTTGCAGCCGGCGAGGTATTTTTCCCAGGCCCAGGTGTATTTCATGGGCAGGAGCTGGTTGACGTCGGCGGTGGCGTTGATGATTCGCTTGGCCGAAACATCGACACGGCCCGCACCCTGAGCGATGCCTTCCAGACCGGTTTGGCCGTGGGTAGCAGCGTGGGCGGCTCTTTGCGCTTCAGTCGCTTCGGCCGCCAAGGTGGTTGGTTCGTCCATGGCCGGAATCATGCCCGCATTCGGGGTTTGTTTTGCATCCAGTTCGTTCCAATTCAACATGTTCTGTTCCTCTTTCTTTTTCATTCCAGTACGTATCGTCGAGCCGATTATTGGCAGGCCTCACAGCCGGGATCGTCAATGGCACAGGCTTTCGGCAGGGCTTCGGCAATCGGGTCAGTATTGACACCGCGCAGTTTGCCGTCCAGTTTCGTCATGGTGGTTTTCTCTACACGCGTTTTGGATGAGGCACGCAGGTAGTACGTGGTTTTCAGGCCCACCAGCCAGGCGTTCTTGTACATCTGGTCCAGTTTCGGGCCGGACGGATCGGCCAGATAAAGGTTGAGCGATTGCGCCTGATCGATCCATTTCTGGCGACGTGAACCGGCTTCGATCAACCAGCGTGGCTCGACTTCGAACGCGGTCGCGTACAGGGCCTTGAGCGAATCCGGGATGCGGTCGATCTGCTGCACACTGCCGTCGAAGTATTTGAGGTCGTTGACCATGACTTCATCCCACAGATCCAGCGCCTTGAGGTCGCGGACCAGATACGGGTTGATGACGGTGAATTCGCCCGACAGGTTCGATTTGACGAACAGGTTCTCGAAGGTCGGCTCGATCGACTGGGCCACGCCGCAGATGTTGGAGATAGTGGCGGTCGGGGCGATGGCCATGGTGTTGGAGTTACGCATGCCCTGAACCTTGATCTTGGCACGCAGGGCGTCCCAATCGAGCGTTGTATCCCGGTTCATGACGAGGTATTTGCCGCGCGCTTCGGCCAAGAGATCGATCGAATCGATCGGCAGGATACCGCGGCTCCATAGCGAGCCTTCGTAGCTCTGATAACGGCCACGCTCGGCGGCCAGATCGCTCGACGCGCTGATGGCGTGGTAGCTCACGGTTTCCATGGAACGATCGGCGAATTCGATGGCCTGTTCGGACGAGTAGGGGATCTTCTGGATGTGCAATGCATCCTGGAAGCCCATGATGCCGAGGCCCACCGGGCGGTGACGCAGGTTGGAATTGCGCGCTTGCGATACGGAGTAGTAGTTGTACTCGATTACGTTATCGAGCATTCGCATGGCTGTCTTGATGGTGCGGGCGAGTTTTTCCTGATCCAGACCATGTTCGGTGACGTGCTGGGCGAGGTTGACCGAACCCAGGTTGCAGACGGCGATTTCCTGATCGTTGGTGTGCAGGGTGATTTCCGTGCACAGGTTCGATGAGTGAACCACGCCAGCGTGCTGGTTGGTGTAACGCAGGTTGCAGGGGTCTTTGAAGGTGATCCACGGGTGGCCGGTTTCGAACAGCATCGACAGCATCTTGCGCCACAGGTTGGTGGCCTTGATGCGGCGGAAGTTCTTCATTTCGCCACGATCGACGCGCGCTTCGTAGGCGGTGTAGGCCTTTTCGAATGCAAGACCGGTGAGATCATGCAGGTCGGGGCAATCGGACGGTGAGAAGAGAGTCCATTCACCTTCCTCCATCACGCGCTTCATGAACAGATCGGGCACCCAGTTGGCGGTGTTCATGTCGTGGGTACGGCGACGGTCGTCACCGGTGTTCTTGCGCAGGTCGAGGAATTCTTCGATGTCCAGATGCCAGGTTTCCAGATAGGCACAGACCGCGCCTTTGCGCTTGCCGCCCTGGTTCACGGCCACGGCGGTATCGTTGGCGACCTTCAGGAAGGGCACGACGCCCTGTGATTTGCCGTTGGTGCCCTTGATGTGGCTGGACAGGGCGCGGACGCGGCTCCAGTCATTACCCAGGCCACCCGCAAATTTGGAGAGCAGAGCGTTGTCTTTGATCGCGGCGAAAATGCCGTTCAGATCGTCTGGCACCGTGGTGAGGTAGCAGGAGGAAAGCTGCGGACGCAGGGTGCCGGAGTTGAAGAGGGTCGGCGTGCTGCTCATGAAGTCGAACGAGGACAGCAGTTTGTAGAACTCGATCGCATGGGCTTCGCGGTCGATTTCATTGATGGCCAGGCCCATGGCGACGCGCATGAAGAAGGCTTGCGGCAGTTCGAAACGCACGCCGTCCTGATGCAGGAAGTAGCGGTCGTACAGGGTTTGCAGGCCGAGGTAGCTGAATTGCAGGTCACGGCTGGTGTCGATGGCGGCAGTCAGACGCTTGAGGTCGTACTGGCGCAGGGTCGGGTCCAGCAGTTCGTGCTCGATACCGGTGTTGATGTACGCCTGGAAGTAATCGGCAAATAGGCCGGACAGTTCGGATTGCGTGCAGACAGTCACCGGTTGCTTGGTGAAGCGCAGGGCTTCGGTACGAATGCTGTCGAGCAGTAGTCGAGCGGCGACGAATGAGTAGTTCGGGTCTTTTTCGATCAGGGTGCGGGCGCTCATCACCAGTGCGGTGTTGACTTCCTTCTCAGGCACACCATCGAAAAGGTTGCGCAGGGTTTCTTGCAGCACGGCAGCGGGATCGACGTCGGTCAGGTTGATGCAAGCCTCGCCGACCAGCGCGTTCAGGCGCACGTGATCCAGCGGGCTGCGGGTGCCATCGGCGTGGGTCACGTTCAGAACGATTTCGGGTGCGGCTTGCGCAGGCGCTTCGGCGGCTCGCTTCTGAGCCTGATGCTCACGATAAAGCACGTAGGCACGGGCCACCTTGTGGTGGCCTTCGCGCATCAGGGCCAGTTCGACCTGATCCTGAATGTCTTCGATATGCACGGTGCCGCCGCCCGGTGCGCGACGCTTGAGGGCGGACGAAATCTGGTCGGACAGCGCATTCACGAGATCATGCACGCGCATGGAAACGGCGGCACCACTACCTTCTACCGCCAGGAACGCCTTGGTCATGGCTACCTTGATTTTCGAATCATCGAATGCGGTGACCTTGCCGTTGCGACGAATGACCCGCAGTTGACCGGGTGTGGTGGCGGCCGTGTCAATGGTCGAGTGTACGGCGGTAGGTACGCTGCGCGCGGTGGTGGATTTGGTTGCGGTTTCAGTGGCGGTGCTTGCTGTCATGTTTTCCATCCTGATTTTCCATTATTGGGGGCGGTG
Organism: Pseudomonadota bacterium; assembly: GCA_021795795.1. The sequence continues at coordinate 4,553 of JAJYPA010000045.1, forward strand.
GTGAAGCGCAGTGGCGAAGACGGTTCGGCTTGGTTAAATCACGGGTTTCAGGCGCTTTGTGCGTACGCGATGGCGCGGAGGTAAACGCTCAAAGATCGAAACCCGGTGGTCATCCGGCCCGAATGATTTTTGGTCAGCGCAAGGTGAATGTCAACTGGTATTTACACTAATTAAAGTGCTTTCTTTAATTGAATAACACAACATGTGGTGTATGTTGGCTGGGTGGCATTGTGCTCTATCCGGAGGAGAGCCTGTGGATAAGTTGAGCGCAAAATGGCCGGGTGGCCGATGAAACAGTCGCTTGGACGTTACCGGGGCGAATTGGCCATTCGATGGAAATCGACAAGATGCCCACGCCAAATACGGTGGTGCATAGTGCCCAAATTTTTACATTTTTTTGGGTTTGCCGTCTTTGGTGGTGGATGGGTTCGGCAGGATGCGCGGCAAACCGCTACAATTCGCGGCACTCAATCGGAATCAGGGAGGAGTTATGCGCGTACTTGTCACCGGAGCGGCCGGATTTATTGGTTCAAGCACGGCTCTGCGTCTGTTGGCGCGGGGCGATACGGTACTGGGTATCGATAACCTCAACGATTATTACGATGTGAACCTGAAAAGGGCGCGTCTGGCGCGTTTGGCCGCGCATGAGGGCTTTGCGTTCATTGAAATGGATATCAGTGATCGCCCGGCCATCGAGCGGCTGTTCGCCGAACAGAAGATCGACCGGGTCGTGCATCTGGCGGCACAGGCCGGCGTGCGGTACTCCATCGAAAATCCGCATGCCTATGTCGACAGCAATCTCGTCGGGTTCGTAAACATCCTTGAGGGATGTCGCCACGCATCGGTCGAGCACCTGGTATATGCCTCATCAAGCTCGGTCTATGGCGCGAACGAGACGTTGCCCTTTTCGGTGCATGACAACATCGACCATCCGCTTTCGCTGTATGCAGCAACCAAGAAGGCCAACGAGCTGATGGCGCATACTTATTCGTCGCTTTACCAGCTGCCAACGACCGGCCTGCGGTTCTTTACGGTATATGGCCCCTGGGGACGACCGGACATGGCGCTGTTCAAGTTCACCAAGGCCATTCTGGCAGGTGAGCCGATCGATGTGTTCAATTACGGCAAGCACCGGCGGGATTTCACCTATATCGACGATATTGTCGAAGGGGTTATCCGCACACTGGATCATACGGCAGAGTCCAATCCGGCATGGAATGGTACAAAGCCCGATCCGGGTACATCCCGTGCGCCGTGGCGCGTCTATAACATCGGCAACAGCCAGCCGGTGGAACTGCTGACCTATATCGAGTGCATCGAGCAGGCGATCGGCAAGAAGGCGGAACTGAATTTGTTGCCACTGCAACCGGGTGACGTGCCGGATACGTTTGCGGATGTGGCTGATCTGGTCGCCGATGTTGGCTATCAGCCCAGCACGCCGGTGGAAGTGGGCGTGCGGAATTTCGTGGATTGGTATCGCGCGTATTATTCGGTCTGATTCGGATCTTCCTGATCCAGAGCAGGTGGCGAAACCGGTGGCGATGTGTACAAGTGCCCGACCAGCGTATGGGCGATCAGGTCATCTGCCACCACCACATCCGTAGCGCCTGCGCGGCGTAATAGCAGGCCGCGGCTGTCATTCTCCGCCGTGACGGCGATGCGCAGATTGGCATTGCGGGCATGCGCCATGAGGGTGATGGCCAGCTTGCGATCCGGTGATTCACTGGTGACAACCAATGCCTTCGCAAAATCGATGCCCGCCCGGGTGAACACCTCATCGTCCAGTCCGGCATCGCCGTGAACTACCAGCAAGCCGTGTTCCGAGGCTTGATTGGCCAGATCTTCCCGATTTTCGATGACGACCACGTTTTCCGAGGTGGTCATCCGATCTGTGACCAGCCGCCCGAGCGGACTGTATCCGATCACAATGACGTGATCACGCAGGTTTTCGAAATTACGGCTCATATGTCGGTTCTCGCGGTTGATGGCGGCGATCGGGCTGGTCAGCCAGTTGATGGTTTGTGTAATGGCATAGCCGCCCAACACCATGATGGAGAAGCTGGCCGCAATCATGAATACTTTCTGCGCGTCCGTGAATGGCGTGAAATCGCCAAGCGTGGTGACGAGGTTGGTCGCATTCCAAAGCGCGTCAAAGAATTTGGTCGGCAAGGGATTGTTTGTGGGGTCCAGTACGGCAAGGCCCAGAGCAGTCGCGAGCAGGATGATCGCGAACAGGCTGCTCAATCGCATCAGTTGAAGACGGCGATTCCGAGCGTCCTGTTGGGCGCGGCGGGTGTAATTTATACGGTAGATTGGCACGGTGGTCGCGTTGATTCAGGTAGTTTTCTTGCCATTACCATTACCGTTGCCATTGGCGGCCTTCACGGCGGCATGGTAATGCAGCTTGATCTCGTCAATGTTGACCCGGGTCGGCGGCAGTTCTAAGCCCATTTCTTCGAGTGTTTCGGCGATGATCTGGGACACGGCCAGGTTCCTGAACCATTTGTGATCGGACGGGATGACATACCACGGCGCAGTCAGTGTGCTGGTTTTGACCAGCGCTTCTTCATAGGCCTCGATGTATTGCGGCCAGAACTTGCGTTCGGAGTAATCCGACTCGCTGATTTTCCAATGACGCTTGGGGTCGTCCAGTCGCTTCTTGAAGCGTTCGAGTTGCTCATCGGGGCTGATATGCAAAAAGAACTTGAGGACGCGGGTGCCGTTTTCAGCGAGCAGCCGCTCGAAGGCATTGATTGTTTCGTAGCGCTGAGACCAGACTTCTCGCGGCACCAGATCATGCACCCGAACCACCAGCACATCTTCGTAGTGCGAGCGGTTGAAAATCACCACTTCGCCAGCCGCCGGCACCTGGGCATGGGCGCGCCAGAGAAAATCATGCGCGGCCTCAAGCGGAGTGGGTTGCTTGAAACCGTGGACGCGGGTACCCTGGGGGTTCATGGCGCTGAATACATGGCGGATCACGCCATCCTTGCCTGCCGCATCGAGTGCCTGCAAAACCACAAGCAGTGATTGTCGGCCATCTGCATAGAGGAGGAATTGATCCTCTTCCATGCGTTGAAGATAGGTTGCCGTTAGTTCGGCGGCTTTCTCCTTGTCGATGTCACCGGTGTCGTCGGGGTCGATGTCGGCCAGAGAAAGCTTCTTGAGCGGGTCGACCAGAAAGCGTGCGCGATAATTCATCGGTATGGCTCAGCTGATAAGTGGAAAACGTCGATTATGCCGCAGTTTTTTCCTGACGGCTGATCAGATTCCACAGCTTTTGACCACCGGCGACAGCGAGGTAGAGCGTGCAGGCCGTGGCAATGATGCTGGCACCGGAGCTGAGGTCGAACTGATAGGCGACCCAGAGTCCGCCCAGACAGAACACGAAACTCCAGATACCGGAGGCGACCATCAATCCGGCCAGACTCTTGGTGTGCCGCTCGGCAAGGTAGGGTGGCAAGGTCAAAAGGGCGATCACCAGAATCAAGCCGACGACCTGAATCATCATCACGACCGCCTCGGCGACCATGATCAGAATCATGAAGTAGAGCCATTGCACGGGAATGCCGCGGGAGCGGGCGAAATCCGGATCAAAGGAAAACGACAGGATATCGCGGTAAAAGTAGAGCGTGAGGCTGACGATGACGACATCGATGCCGAGCATGAGCCACAAATCGCTGGCCGGTACCGTGAGGATGCTGCCGAACAGATAACTCATCAGGCCCACATTGTAGCCCGGGGTGAGGTTGATCATGATGATGCCGAACGCCATGCCCGCCGCCCAGATCACACCGATGAGGGTATCGGTTCGTTCACGTTTTTTGAGTGTCAGCGTGCCGAGGAGCATGGCTGCGCCCGCGGTGAAGGCGCCGGCCGTCGGCAGGACCGGCGCGCCGAGAAAGAACGCCAGGCCGACACCGCCATACGCCGTGTGCGCGATACCGCCGGCCATGAACGTGAGCCGGTTCACGACGACCAGTGCACCGATCACGCCACAGGTGACGCTCACCAACAAGCTGGCCAGCAGGGCATGCTGCATGAAGTTTTGCTGCAATAACTCAGTGAGTGTCATGGCTATTTCCACAGGCTGTCTTGCCGTCAGTGGGTTTGTTCTCGGAAGGCATGGTTTCTACCATCTGTTGCAGCAGGCTGTGAACCGGGCAGCCGGCTTCGTGAATGCCGTACATCAGGTCGAGCATCGCCGGGGTCAGTTGGGCATCCGTTGAGGCCAGGGCATAACGGTTCACCGCAATAATGCCGGTCACTGCATTGGCTGTGATGCCCAAATCATGACTGACCATGACGACTGTGGTTTGAGCATCCAGCCCGGTCAGGGTTTCGAGGATGCATTGGCGGCCGTATGGGTCGATGTTCGAGAGCGGTTCGTCGAGAATTAGCAATTCTGGCTGGGTAATCAATGCCCGAGCGATCAGAACGCGCTGGCGCTGGCCACCGGACAGTTCATTCAAGCGGCGCTTGCCAAGATCCGACACACCTGCCCGGCGCATGGCGTGTTCGGCCTGTGCGCGTTCTTCGCGGGTGTAGCGGATACCACGGCGCTTTCCAAGCAGGCTATTTCCTTGGGCCAGTCCCATCAGAACAACCTGTTCGACCGAGGCGGGAAAGCCGGGCGAGGTGTTACTGTGCTGAGGCACGTAGCCGATGCGGTCGGGATTGGCACCGGGGCGTTCGCCAAAGATGCGCACCTCGCCCTCGGTCGGTGTGAGCAGACCCAGGATCAATCGCATGAGCGTGGTCTTGCCACCGCCATTGGGCCCGATGACGGCGATGAATTCACCACGCGCGATGTCGATGTTGATATCACTCAGCGCACGTGTGTTCTCAAAATCGAAAGCCACGTTACGCAGTTGAATGATCGGCTCCGGCGTGATGGCCTTTTGCGAGTGCGAGTCCATGAAGTGGTTAACGCAGCGACTTGTTCAATGCCGTGGCAATCGCTTCCATACCGGCAGGCCAGTCTTCTTGCAACGGGTCGATGGTTACCACCTCGCCACCGATGGAGTCGGCAATGGTTTTGGCGGCTTTCTGTGCGAATTGAGGTTCGATGAAAACGACCTTGATGTCGTTGTTCTTCGCATAATTGATCAGCTCGCCGAGTTGACGTGGACCGGGTTCCTTGCCTTCGATTTCGATGGGCACTTGGGTCAACCCGTAGGCTGCGGCGAAATAACCGAATGCCGGGTGAAACACGATAAATCGGGTCTGTTTGAGCGGATGATCGACCAGAGACTGCAAAATATCGCTATCGACCTCGTCGATTTTTCGGGCCAGCTTGGCATAGCCTTGCAGGTAATCGGCGGCGTGCGCGGGATCGGCCTTGATCAGCGCATCCCGAATATTCATGGCCTGAATGCGGACCAATACCGGCGATAACCAGATATGCGGATCAAGTCCCGTCCCTTTGGCTACATCATGAGCATGGTCGTGGCGCAGCATCGGCATCCGCTCGATGCCGCGAGCGGTATTTACCACAACCATTTTCGGGTTGGCTGCGGTAAAACGCGCTAACCAGGCCCGTTCGAGCGGTACGCCGATTTCCATGTACAGATCAGTCTTGGAAAGATCGGCAATCTGGCGTGGCGTGGGTTCGTAGGTTTCAGGCTCTGCATTGGCGGGGACCAGAACCTCGACGGTCACATGATCACCCCCGATCATCTGCACGAAATATTTTTGGGGTGGAATGCTGACAGCCACGTCGATGGGCGATGCCGCCCAGACCGAAGCCGCAGCCAGGTTGAGAATCAGTAACAATGCAATCTGAAACGGTGCAAAGAAAAGACGCATGGCAAACTCTTTGTTAGATGATTGAGGGAACGGAGCGAAGGTTCAAAGAATATTTTGGTACATTATAACGTATTTATCAGCACACAAAGCGCATATATTCTTGGCCAAGGTGAAAACCAGGGTGAAACCATGAACGATCAGGAAGCGAAACATTGAATCAGGAACTCACATTGGCACCGGATGCAGGAAAACAAGCCGCGCTGGCAGCGCTGATCGAGGCCTTGCTGCTGGCCAGCGACGCGCCCTTGAGTCTGGCGGATCTACAGCGGATGATCGGTTCCGAGACACCGGTTGCCACTTTGAGCGAAGCGTTGGCGCGGTTGCAAGCCCGGTACGATGCGCATCCGTTCATTGATCTTGAACGCCGCGAAGCGGCCGGTGTATCGAGCTGGCGACTGCTCGCCAATAATCAGATCGCGCCTTACCTCGCCCGCAGTGAAGCGCCACGGACCAGCCGCTATTCACGTGCCGTACTGGAAACACTGGCGCTGATTGCATGGCGGCAGCCCATTACCCGTGGGGAAATCGAAGCCGTGCGTGGCGTGAGCGTCAATCCACAGATCATCCGTACTTTGGTCGAGCGTGGCTGGATCCGGTCGGTCGGCCACAAGGACACACCGGGCAAACCGGAACTATTGGGCACCACGGCACAGTTTCTTCAGGATTTCGGCCTCGATTCTCTGGCGTCCCTGCCGACGTTCGACGACTTCGTGCACCAAGGCACGATGGACGTGTAACAGCCTCGATTTTGTCTTTGTCATGTCCGCAAATCGAGCAGCAAAACTTTCTCCTGACAGGGGAATTACGGTACCTTTCGCGCCAGATTTGAAGAGAAGATACTCATGAATTTAATGAAAACATTCGTACTTGGACGGCGGGCGGCCCATGCGCGCGCCCGGTCGCTGGGCAAGGAGCTGGATAATGTTCGGCGCAAAGAGCCTGCGAGATCCTCGCCTTCTGCCTGTACGGCCTGATTGGCTATCTACGTCCAGAGGTCGCCTTGACTCATTTTCTGCAACTCATCCGGAATCGTCTGCCGCTCTATATCGCGCTGACGCGCTTAAACCGCCCGATTGGCATTTATCTCTTGCTGTGGCCGACATGGTGGGCCCTGTGGTTGGCGGCAGGCGGTGTGCCCGATTGGCGTCTGCTCGTGATTTTTACGCTGGGCGTGGTGGTGATGCGTTCGGCAGGATGTGCCATCAACGATTACGCCGACAGACATGTGGATGGGCATGTGGCGCGCACGAAAAACCGCCCGCTGGCGGCCGGGCTGATCCGACCGAGTGAGGCGGTTGGCGTATTCGTGTTCCTGTCACTGGTGGGGTTGGTTCTGGTGCTGCAACTCAATACCACGACGATTCTGCTTTCGATCGTGGCATTGATTCTGGCGGCTACCTATCCCTTCGGTAAACGCTTTCACCACTTGCCGCAGGTTCAACTCGGTATGGCGTTCGGCTGGGCCATTCCAATGGCATTTGCCGCCCAGACCGGAACGGTTCCCATGGTTGGCTGGTTGCTGTTCCTCGCCAATATGTTCTGGACGGTGGCCTACGACACACTGTATGCGATGGCTGATCGGGAGGACGATCTGAAGGTAGGCGTGAAATCGACTGCCGTGCTGTTCGGTCGCTTCGATTTGCTGATCGTGAGCGCGCTGTATGTCGCCACATTGGCGACCCTGATCCTGATCGGCGTGATTCAGGGGTTCGGTCTGATCCCGTTCATTGCGCTGTTGTTGGCCGCCGTCAGTGCGGTATGGATTGTGTATTCCGCCCGGGACCGCGACCCCGCGCATTGCGTTCGTGCCTTTCTGCGGAATAACGTATTCGGCGCTCTGGTGATGATCGCCTTGCTGCTGGCTTATTCTTGATTAGTTTGGGCCTGACCGACCACGGTCGATTCTTCCTCAGTACTCTTCTTTTTTCGTCCAGTCAGCCCCTCGGCTACCACGTAGAACGCCGGAGTGACATACAGCGTCAATAACTGGGAAAACACCAAACCACCGACAACGGCAATCCCTAGCGCCTGATGCGCTTCTGCCTGTGCTCCGAAGCCGACGGCAATGGGCAGGGTGCCCAGAATGGCGGCGAGTGTGGTCATCATGATCGGCCGGAAACGTACGGCGCAGGCATCGACCATCGCATCAATCGCACTTTCGCCTTCTCGTCGTCGGTGGATGGCGAAATCTAGCATGATGATGCCGTTTTTCTTCACCAACCCCACCAGCATGATGATGCCGACAAAGCTGAACACATCGAGCGGTTGGTTGAACAGGTACAGCGAAGCCAGCGCGCCGAAGCCGGCCAGGGGCAGGGCGGTCAGGATGGTGAGTGGGTGAATGAAGTGTTCATACAGGATCGCAAGGATGACATAAATCACAAGAATGGTGGCACCGAGCAGTAACGGTAGCGTCTTGAGCGAGTCCTGGAATGCCTGCGCGGAACCGGCGAACTGGCCGCTGACATTCTGTGGCAGATGTTCCAATGCGGTTTGTTCAATGCCCCGGCTGACCTGATCGAGCGAATAGCCGGGCTTGAGATCGAACGACAGGGTGATCGACGGCAGTTGGCCGTAGTGGGTGATGGACAGCGGCCCGACGCCGGTTGAAAAGCGTGCCACCGCGCTCAAGGGGACTAGCGTGTTATTGCTGCCGGGCACGCTGATGGCGTCCAGCGCGGAGATGTCGTTCTGGTACTGCGGCGCCAGTTCAGCGATGACCTGATATTGATTGCTCGCGCCATAAATCGTACTGACCTGGGTGCCGCCAAACGCCAGATTCAGCGTCTGTTCGAGCGCGCTTGGGGTGACACCAAGCGCAGCGGCGCGTTCACGCAGGATATCCACGTTGATCTGCGGGTTGCGGATTTGCAGGCTGGAATCGACACTCGTCACGCCGGGAACGGCACGCAGATAGGGTAGGAATGCCTGTGCGGCCTCGTTGAGCTGATCCTGATTGGTTGATTGCAGGACAAACTGATAGTTCGAATTCGAGGAAAGCGCACCGATTTGAATGGCGGGTGGTTCAATGAAGAAGGCGCGCGTCGATCCCAGACTATCGGAGAGTTTCGCCATGGTTTTGCGGAATTCCTGAATAACCGTGGTCAATGGCGCGCGTTCGCTGGCCGGTTTGAGCTGGATCATCATAAAACCGACATTGCTGCCGCCACCGCCCGCGCCGCCCTGACCGGCATTCGACATGACGGTCAATACCGCGGGATTTTTCTGCAGTTCCCTGGAAATAATCTGTTGCTGATCTTTGAGCTGATCGAAGCTGATCCCTTCCGGATAGCTCAACATACCCATCACCATGCCGGTATCCGAACTGGGTATGAATGCCTTTTCAAGATGCTGGAAGAAAAAGACGGCACCCACAAGCGAACCGGCCGCCGTGAGCAGAATCAACCAGCGAAACTTCAGCGACCAGCGCAACGAACGGACATAAGCCCGGGTGAGTGCGTTGAAACTGCGGCCAAACAGCCCCGGTTGAGGTGTAGCGGTGGCGTCGGTTTGCTTCTGCTCACGCATTCTGGCCAGCAACATGGGCGTGAGCGAGAGGGCCACCAGCCCTGACATGAGAATCACGATACCGATCGTGGCACCGAACTCGAGGAACAATCTTCCGAGCAGGCCGCCCATCAGGATCAACGGCAGGAACACGGCAGCCAGCGAGAGCGTCATCGACAGAATAGTAAAGCTGATTTCCCGGCTGCCGATCAGTGCGGCCTGCATCGGGCTCTTGCCCATTTCGCGGTGGCGGGAAATGTTTTCGAGCATGACGACCGCATCATCCACAACAAAACCAACCGCGAGTGTCAGCGCCAACAGCGTCAGGATGTTCAGGCTGTAGCCGAGTAGATGCATGACGGCAAACGTACCCAGAATCGAGATCGGAATGGAAATCACCGCGATGAGCGTTTGTCGCCATTGACCGAGGAACAGCCAGATCACCGCGGCGACCAGCAGACTCGCCAGAACCAGGGTGAATTCCACTTCATCGACAGCTGCCTGAACGTAAGTGGATTTGTCGTAGATGATCTGCATCTTGGCGCCGCCCGGTAGCGTCGCATTGAGCTTGGGTAGTGCGTCTCGGATTGCCTTGGCGATATCGACGGTATTGCTATCGGGCTGACGAACAATGGCGAGAATGATGCCGCGCTCGTTGTTGATCCAGGTGGCGCGCGTGTTCTGCTGCACGCCGTCCTCCGCGTGCCCCAGCTGGTTGAGTTCGACCGGTGCGCCGTTGTTGTAGGTCACGATGAGCTTGTTGAATTGCGCCGCGTTGGTCAACTGGCCATCGACCTTGAGGTTATATGAGCGGCTCAGGCTTTGCAGGGTGCCCTGCGGCAGATTCGCATTTTTGCTGTCGATTGCACTGACCAGATTGGTCAGGGAAAGATTGCGCGCCTGCATGGCATACGGGTTCAGAAGAAGCCGCACGGCGTAGGTTTGACCACCGAACACCCGCACTTCCGAAACGCCCGGAATGGACTGCAACTTCACCGCCAGTTGCTGTTCGGCAAAGGCATCGAGTTGGTACAGCGGCATATCGGGGGCGGATAAACCGATAAAGACGATGGGGCTACTGGTCGGGTTCTGTTGCCGCACGGTCGGCTGTTGGGTCATCGTGCTGGGGAAGAAGCGTGCGGCCTGTGTGACCGCGGCTTGCGTGTCCTGCGTGGCGGCATTGATGTCGCGACTTAAATCGAATTGCAGGGTAATGCGGGTCGTGCCCGTGCTATTGACCGAGTTGACGGACAGCAGACCGGGAATCCCCGAAAACGCCTGTTCCATCGGCGAGGCGACGGCACTGGCCATGAGTTCGGCACTGGCACCGGGCAGGCTGGCGGAAACCGAGACCGTCGGGAATGCGACATTCGGCAGCATGGCGACCGGCAATGCCCGCCAGGCAAACACGCCAAATAGAATCAATGCGGCAAAGAGTACGGTTGTCATGACCGGGCGCCGAATGAACGGCGCGGCCAGGTTGCCGATTGCGTTACTCATTGCTCGAACTACCTGGGTGCGATGCAGGTTCTGCTTTTAGCTGCTCAGAACTTTGGCCTTTCTTGTTACTTGTCTTTTCAAGCGCAACCGCCATGCCGGGTGCGATTCGGGCGGGTAGGGGATAGATGACTTTTGCATCGGCGGGCAGGCTGCCTGCGGGCAGGGCGGCTTCGTTCGACGTGTTCCTGGCGGGGGAAACTGTCTGCATTTCTACTTTGCCATTCTTGTATAGGTAGACAAACATGCCCTGGTCGCCAATCTGTACGGCAGCCGCGGGCAGAACCTGCGCATCGGGGATTTGACCCAGCGTGAGGCGTGCCGTCACGAACTGACCGGGCCAGAGCGAACCGTCGCGGTTGTCGATCAACCCCTGCAGACGGATGGTACCGGTACCGGCGCTGATGCTGTTGTCGATGAAGCTCAAGTGCCCCTTGCCGAGTACGAGATCGGCGTGTTCATCCAGAATCTCGACGGTCGGCGGCGGTACGCTCTTTTCTCCCGGCTTGGTTTGCCCCAGCCCCGGCCATTCCTCGCGGAGTGCTTGCAAGACCGATTGCGGCAGGCTGAAATTCACCAACAGTTCACGATTGGAAACGAGGGTCGACAATGCGGTGTTGTTGGCGACGACGAGATTGCCGGGCTGGAGCGAAATTTCCCCCAGTCGTCCGGTAATCGGCGCCCGGATCTTGGTGTAGGCGAGGTTGATTTGCGCCGTCTGAATGGCGGCCTCATCCTGAGCGATCAGTGCGTTGGCGGCCATGGCCGTGGCGACGGCCTGATCGTACGACTGACGCGTGACGTACTCCTTTTCGACCAAGGGCTTGAGTTGCTGGACCTGCTGGGCGGCATAGCGCGCCTGGGCGCGGTCGCCTTCGAGTTTGGCCCGAGCAGAAAGCAACGCCGTTTCGAAGGGTTGTGCATCGAGCGAGAAGAGCAGATCGCCCTTTTCGACCTGCTGACCGGATTGCACGTGCACGGCATCAATGGTGCCACTGACCTGCGGCGTCAGAGTGACGGCGTTCGGACTTGCCAACGTGCCCGCCGCGGTCATGGTGATGGGTACCGTTCGAACGCTGGGCGTGATGACGGACACTTTCGTGATCATCATCCCCGGCATTCCTGATGCGGGTTTCTCCGTTTTTGCTTTTTCCTTCTCGGCCGATTTATCCGTTGCTGTCTGGTTCTGGCAGCCACCCAAGGCCAGAATGGACAGTACGGCGAAGATGGTCAGGAGGCGGCTCTTGATTCCGATCATCGGGCGACGGATGGGCTCTGCTTGCAATTTGAGTCGGCGGCGCATAGTCATGGCTGGGACTGTTCCTTTTGAACATACAAATGTGATGTCGGAGCGAGATCGGGCTGATGATCGGACGGTGCGGCGCCTTCACTGACGGCTGCTGTCGTCGGATCAAGCAGGCTGTGTTCCGAGAACATGGGCGAGCCGAGTTGGCCGATGGCAGCGCCGAGTTTGGCGAGCGCGGTGTAGGCATTCAATGCGTTCTGAGCGAGTGTGACTTCAGCCGTTGCCAGCGTGGACTGAGCTGTCAAAAGATCCTGAATCGTGGCGTAACCGACCTTGTATTGTGCCTGCACCGCCTTGAGCGCCTCGCTGGCATTTTCTACCTGGACACGTGCACTGGGAATCGCAACCACTGCACCACGGAATGCATAATAGCCCTGCCACACTGCCAGTTCGGTCGACTGGTAGGTTGTGTCGCGGTTGGCTTCGGCTTCTGCCAGCTTGGCGCGCGCCTGTGCCGTTTGATAGTGCTGGTTAAAACCGGTGAACAGCGGCACGGAGAGCGTTAAGCCGATGCTGTTGGTTTGGGTCCGGCCCAGGCTCTGCTGGAAGCGCAGACCTTGATTGGCGCCCAGTGAAATACTGGGCATGCCGGCTCTTTCTGTTTGATCGAGCGTGGCTCGGGCCTGCGCCACCTGTGCCTGCGCATTCTGCAAGTTCGGATTTTGTGCAATCGCACTGTGCAGAAGCGATTTCACATTTGCTTCGAGCTTGGGATCGATGCGGGTTTGCAAAGGGGCGAGTCGCAACCGTGTATCGACAGGCAAGCCGACGGCACTGGCCAGTGCGCCCTCGTTCTGGAGTCGGGTCTGTTCGGCCGTTGCCAGCGTTCCCTCGGCCTGCGCCAGTGCGGCTTTCGCCTGATACAAATCACTGATGGTGGCCTGCCCGGAGCGGTATCTGGCCTGAGCCGCATCCAGTGCCTTCTGGGCCGTTTTCACCGATTGTTTGTCGACGTCGACCAGCACCCGATCCGCTAACGACTGGTAATAGGCCGTGGCAACATTGGCCAGTACGGTTTGCAGCGTTTGGTCATTGGCGAATCGTGCCGCCACAAGACCGGCTTTTGCCGCTGAGATGCCTGCTTCGCGCTGGCCGAAATCGTACAGCAACCAGGACAAGCTCAGATTAGGCGCAAATATCCGCTGAGTCGGGATACTAAAACCGGTGGATGTGGTCGATTGAGCCTGCTGCGCCGTGGCATTCAATGTCAATTTGGGCAGCCAAGCTGCTTCTAAGATACCCACACTAGCCGCTTGTGCACGCAAACTGGCCCACGCCGAGTGGGTCTGGGGATTGTTCGACAGGGCAAGCGTGGTCAGTTCGGCAAGTGAGTATTCGTGCCCTGTGTCTATTTGTTGCTTCTGAACGGTCGTCGGGGCGGGGATGGTATAGAAATCAGCCAGTTGTGCGGCCTCTCTACCCGGGTGCTCGGGCAGGTGGGTGTTCACCCCGAAGGGATCATCAAACGAATTCGCATAAACGTTAGAGAATCCAAACGGGCCAAATGCCATTACCAAAGCCAAAAGCACGCTTTTGACATGTAGCGTGTGGTTGACTGATGAAAATGTTGCGGACCGATTGCGCAAAAAAATTTCCTTTTGTTGCCGGAAAAATTAGCCAGAGGTAATTTGCCAAACCGACATCGAGTTGAATTTCTGCAATGTCGGAGCGGAGTTTAGTCCGGTTTTTGCTTGATGTGGTTCAGTCTTGCGGATTGTTTCGTCATAAATCAGCGACGGTAGCCGTGTTAATCATCATCATACCGACCGGGGCCATGATCGTGGCGATGCTCATCGTACCGTCTGTCGTCCCGATCCTCGCGGTACATTGGATACCGTGGCGCCCAGTACGCCCGCTCACGGTAGTTGTGATGACGATGCGCCCACTGGCCTCGATACCATACCCAGCGATTGCGCCATTCCCAGTGCCCCGGAACCCAGAGGGCGTCATGAAATGGTGCTCGTCCGATCATTTCGTGATGGGGCGGAGGCATCGGTCGACCTTGATTTATTCCAATAAAGATTCCAGCCGAATAACCCGGTGCCAGCACGATCTCAGCTGGGGCGGCTGCGGCATAGCCGCTGATGCCAAGAGCACCGAGCAACAAACCGGTCATAAGCCCGATTTTGCGTAAACGCTGTACCGATGTTTTATTTTGATTGTGTGCTTGGTTCATTTTGCTTTCCTTCCTGTTGATTGAGTAGGGAGGGGATCTGGTGATTAATGCCAACGTCCATCACGCTGGCGCCAGTCGTCGTTATCACGATGATGCCAGCGTCCGTGCCCCCACTCTGCCCGAGGATGGGGTGGGTGCGCCCAGTGGTCACGATGTGAGTACCATCGATCACGCCACACCCGGTTGCTGGGGATCCAAATCGCACCTGAAAAAGGCGTGACTCCCACGACTGCCACGCGTGGCGGTGGCGCTTCGTAACGAACCACCGGGCCGGTAACGACAGTTTCGCTGGTGTAGCCATAACCGTAACCTGCGGGATAAACCGCGCAGCCACCCAATCCTAAACTGACGCCAGCAATACCGAGCAGGACGATCCGTTTCAGGACGGATGCGTGATGGTTGAAGGGGGAAGTGTTCATGCTGCGTTCTCCTGCCTGAGGTACGTAGCAAGGTTAGGATGGTTGGGGTGACAAAAAAAGGAACAATTGGTTAATCAACTGTAACCAAAAGTTTACAAAGTAAACATCATTATAATATGTTGATAATAATAACTTATTTATAGAATTGGCTGGTTTTGTGTTGCTGGGAATGCACGGCGCTGGTGAGTTACTGCAAGAAAATGAAGCGGTACGCTGCAAAGAGTGGCGAAACCACTTCATGGTTGCGTGGTATTGATTGTTTGTTGATGGATCCAATCATGTGCATATCATCATGGTTGTTGGATGGTGATGCCGCTGGGGTAACCCTGAGACCTCTGGAAAAGAAGTCCCAACTGGATGCCCGTTTATGTAGAAAAGGCGTTTTTCCGTCCGGGCTGACCATTGCGTTCAAGCAGTTTTTCAACCGTGTGACGTGTCTTGTGTGGCCAGTTGCCGGGGGCGTTGTACCCGACGGTGATCATGATGACCGGCAGGTATCGATCCGATATATCAAAGGCCTTACGGAATTTTTCCTGATCGAATCCGATCATCGGACCCGTAACCAATCCAAGCGAAGTCGCCGCGTTCATCAGATTCATCGCGGCCAGAGAGCCGGAGCGAATTGCTTCGTCATGCGCT
Organism: Pseudomonadota bacterium; assembly: GCA_021795795.1. The sequence continues at coordinate 19,905 of JAJYPA010000045.1, forward strand.
CGTGACGAGTCCGCGTACCCTGTTTTCACAGCATTTGTGAAGTATTCGGCCATTCTCTGATCATAAATGCCAGCCTGCTCGTCTGCGTTGGCGATTTCCTCGTACTGCTCGTGTGCTTTCAAATCTCCCAGTACCACGATAACCAACGGCGCTTCCTCAACTTTTGCTTGATTGTAGGCAATACCGCGCAGCACCTTGCGTGCTTCAAGATCCTGAACAGCAAAGAACCTTGTCTGTTGCAGATTGAACGCACTGGGTGCCTGCCGAGCCGCATCAATCAATTGATCGAGTAGTTCGGCTGCAACTGGACGATTCTGATCGAACCGGTTAGCAGAGAAGCGTTGGTGAATGGCAGTTAAAGTATCCATGTGCACTATCCTCAATTCGGTTTTGGGTTAAATACGTTGGTGATTTCGATCTTGGTCATGGTTTCATGGATTTAGCCGCCCCATGGCCCCGGATTGATAATCGAATATAGCTTGCTGAAGTTCGGCAGCCGTATTCATTACGAACGGACCACGATGGGCGATGGGTTCGTCGAGCGGCTTGCCGGAGAGGAGCAGCAATCCGCTTGCTGTCTCACTGTGCAGCCTGAAGGTCTGTTCATCCCTGTCGAATACCATCAACCCACCGTTTTCTGCCTTACCTTGTACACCAGTTTCCTGTCGCGATGCCGACACCACGCCGGCATAGACATAAGCCATCAGTCGGTACCCCACGGGCAGTTTTACTTCGACTGTCGCGCCTGCATTCAGGCGGACATCAGCCATGCCTGCGCCATCACCCAAGGTGGGCATGGCACCGTCACCCGATGTGCCGTTGAATTGCCACCGATCGGCAATCAGGCGGGCTTCACCCCCCGTGAATGAGACCTTTGGAATTTCGGTCGCCTGGACGTCCCGGTAAGCGGGTGTACTCATTTTGAGTGTGGCAGGCAGGTTGATCCACACCTGAAAGCCATGCAACCCGTCACTGTCGGTTGTCGGCATTTCCGAGTGAACAACACCACTACCCGCACGCATCCATTGGGCACCACCCCTACTCACGCCACCTTGATGCCCTTCAGAGTCGCGATGCTGAAGTCCGCCGTGCAGCAAGTAGGTGAGTGTTTCGAACCCCCGGTGCGGGTGCGGTGGGAATCCGCCGATGTAGTCATCCTTAATGGTGGATTTGAGTTCATCGACCATCAGAAATGGGTCGATCGCTCCGGTGAATTCGCTGATGCGGCGAATTTTGACCCCGGCGCCATCTTCGGTGGGTTGTGCGTATCGAATATGGAATGTGTTCATCGTTACTCCTGGCTTGAATCTGCTGTTTACCAATGAAATTTTACTCGCGTATTTTTTTGTTAATATCGAAATTAATTTCAAAAAAGCTTCGAATAATTCGAAATGAGGTGGGTATGGATGATCTGAGGCCCTGGCGTTGGCTGATCGGGGTGATTGATTTAGGTGGTTTGCAGGCGGCGGCGGATCATTTCCATCGGACACCATCAACACTCAGCCATGCCATCAAACAGCTTGAGGTTCAGGTCGGCTTGCCTCTGGTGGCTTATCAGGGGCGGCGGCTGATACTCACTGAGATCGGTCAGCGGCTGACCTGCCGTATGCGACCGGTGCTGCGTGATCTCGATGGCGCACAGGCCTTGGCGAACAAACTGACACAAGGTGTTGAGCCAACCTTGAGTATTGCCATCGACCAAATTGTTCCGTTTGCACCGATCCAAGCGGTGTTAACGGTGCACGCCGAGCGTTACCCACAAACACGTATCGAACTCTACGAAACGGTTTTGGGGGGCGGTCCGGCTATGATGAAATCCGGTGCAATCGGGCTGTACATTGGAACCGAGGCTGTCACGGGGCTGTTGATGGAATCGCTCGACTGCCTGAAACTTGTCCCTTGCGCGGCACGCACGCATCCTCTTGCCCAGCAGGCCGATCCGGTCAGCGATGCAGATCTGCGCAGATACCGGCAAATCGTCATTCGTGACTCAGCACCGGGACGATTGGCCAATGGGAGCTGGTTATCTGCCGAGCAGCGCTTTTCGGTCGACCATTTACACACTGCAATCGGCCTGATCGAGTCGGGGCTGGGTTTTGCGTGGCTTCCTGAACCACAGATAGCCAGTCATCCGATGCTCCGTGCTTTGCGCACGATTGATGCCGTCGCCGATGAAACGGATATCCGTCTGGCCTACACTGCAGGATTTGCGGCCGGCAAAGCGGGCGCCCATTTGATCGATACAATTCGGGCACGGTTCAAAGATTGAGATTTAGGATGGGTTTGGACCTATGTTCGCCGACGTTCAGGGTTACTGTGGCGGTTGAATGGTCGTCAAACCCAGATTGCTCCAAGACTGCATGCCACCGCGGTACCAATAAATTTTATCGGCAGGATAGCCCATGCTTACCAATTCCTTGATGTTGGTGGGCGATTGTCCACACCAGGGGCCGTTGCAGAACAGAACCAAGGTCTTGGCACCCCGAAAATCCCATATGCCATCGCTGACTTTGGCGTTGAATTTATCCGTCAGCAGTGATTCGACCACAAGCGGTTCGTACGTGGAGGCACCCCGGTAGATTTGTGTCCATGGGATATTGACTGCACTGGGTATCGTACCATTGCGGTACCAATCGGGTGTGCGGGAGTCGATGATTTCAATCGTCTTGTCACCCTCGGCTTTCTTTTTCAAAAATTGAATCATTTCCAGTTCACCGATGGTGTGTACGCCTGGCAGCAACTGCATGGGCTGAATGCAGAACGGGGGGCAATCTCGACTGGTTTTCGCGTACTCGGCGGTCACCGTGTGATCAGGATCCTGATTGCGTTCGATGACAACAGGCTTGCCATGGTCCATGACGGTGATGGAAGGCAGATCGCGTGTAATATTGACCCGCAGTTTTTGCTTAACTTCGTCCGCGTGGGTTGTAGCAGATACAGCACACAGACTGACAAACAAAACAAAAGCAATCGGGACAAAAGCAATCAAGGTGTTTAAGTGCTTACTGGGTTTCATGGCGCCTATCTCCTGTAACTTTGTTAGAATACCTAAGCATTAGCAGTTGAGTAAATGATTGTCAATAAAATCAATATATTAGATAATTATATTATTCTGAATCGACTTCAGATGTGCAACACAACCGTATGTCTGAGTACAGGCTCATCAGAAAAAAGGGTGAACAATGAAAATATATTTACTGATCGCTTTGGCCGGTTCGTTTGGTGCCATGGCACGTTTTGCGATGATCAACTGGATAACGCACTATCTTGGGCGAGCATTTCCTTATGGTACGCTCACTGTGAACGTCTTGGGTTCGGCGTTGATGGGTTTTCTGGGGGTGTATTTACTGCAGAAATTTCATATTGCCCCTGAGTATCGCGTCGCGATTTTGACGGGTTTTCTGGGCGCGTTTACCACCATGTCTACCTTTTCTATTGACTCGCTCACATTAATTGATAGAAATCAATGGTTTATGGCAAGTTTGTATATCGCATTGACTGTGGTTGTCTGCATAGCGGCCGCACGAGGCGGGATGCTTTTAGCCGAACGCATCTGATGGAGTGGCGCGGTGTTAGATCCGGTTGAACTCAAAGCGCAAATCAAAGATTGGGCCATTAAGTTTGACTTTGATGATCTGCGCGTGACCGATACGGATTTATCCCGGTATGAAGCAGGCTATATTCATTGGATTGAACAAAATTATCACGGCACGATGGACTATATGGCCAAATACGGTTTAACCCGATTGCGGCCGCATGAATTAGTGCCCAAAACGTTGCGCATTCTTTGCGTGCGCAAAAATTACCTGCCACCCGATGCGCGTGGCCCCCGTGATGTGCTGCATGATTCCGAACTGGGTTATGTTTCCCGTTATGCGCTGGGGCGCGATTATCACAAGGTGTTGCGCAAAAATCTGCAACGGCTTGCCGAACGAATCACAGATGCAATCGGCCCGTTCGGTTTTCGTGCTTTTGTGGATTCGGCGCCGGTTTATGAGACAGGTTTAGCCGAAAAAGCCGGTATTGGCTGGAAAGGTAAGCACTCGCTGGTGTTGAATCGTGATGCGGGTTCCTGGTTTTTTCTGGGTGAGTTGTTTATCGATTTCGACCTGCCGATCGATGACCCTGTTGAATCTTGCTGTGGATCGTGTACCGCCTGCATCACGGTTTGCCCGACACAGGCCATCGTCGCTGACGGCGTGGTGGATGCGCGCCGCTGTATTTCTTATCTCACCATCGAATCAAAAGACGACATCCCGCTGGAATTGCGCGCAGCAATGGGGAATCGGATTTATGGCTGTGATGACTGCCAGTTGGTTTGCCCTTGGAATCGATTTGCTCGTGTGGCGGCCGATGCCGATTTTCGTGCGCGCCACGGTTTGGACGCACCGGGTCTGATTGAATTGTTTCTGTGGGATGAGCCGACCTTTTTGCACAAAACCGAAGGCATGGCGATTCGTCGGATCGGTTGGCAGCGCTGGTTGCGTAATGTGGCCGTGGCCATGGGGAATCTGTTGCGTAAGCAGCCTGATGACACACCGGCTGTGGCAGCGTTGCAGGCACGACGCGGGCAGGTCAGTGATCAACTGGATCGGCACATTCAATGGGCATTGGCCCAGCGGGAAGGATTACCTCAAAACCGCCAGAATGTATGAAGATGCGCCATCAATATGCATTGCCTACGGCATGCCCCAAGGTGTCGGTCTGGTGTTCCCGAACCTGAATCAGGGCAGAACGCATGATGTCGGGTGCATCGCGCCACAGCGCCAACTCGACAAAATTGTGGAGCAGGGTGGCGACCACCACGATTTCGTAGCTGGTATCACGCAGTTCGACCAACCAGCTTTCTGCGTGGCGCGCGGCATGCAGACTACGTGCAACGGCGACGAGATAACCTGCCAATTGCAGTTCGTCCGTAATGGTTTCTTCAAGGATGGGCAATTTGGGAATCTGTTGCCGGCTCCACGTGTCTCCCAGCAAAGACAATGCATGATCCAGACTGTGCGGCGCATCACGTTGCTTTGCCCGTTGTACCCGGGCGGCAGACCCCATGACAAAACCACAGGCACCTGGATCGCGTCGCAGCCACCCCACCAACTCGCCCTGATCGATTTCATCCCGTTGCAGCACCGCCGTCAACCGTCGATGCACTTCAGCGCGCACGGGTAGTGGCGTTTTTTGGAGATGGGTGATCCAGTCGGCGGGTAGCGTCATGGCGGCGTATCGGTTAGATCTTCACAGCCATTTCGGCCGCGTTGCCCGTGTAGTCGGCCGGTGTCATGGCAATCAGCCGTTCCTTTGCTTCATCCGGGATGCCGTCAAGTTGCTGGATGAATACCCGCATGGCTTTGGCATCGACGGTTTGCCCGCGGGTCAGGGCCTTGAGTTGTTCGTAGGGATTTTCCATGCCATAGCGTCGCATCACCGTCTGAATGGCTTCACCCAGAATGACCCAGTTCTGATCCAGTTCGGCCCGCAGGCGCGCCTCGTCGACTTCCAGTTTGCCCAGCCCTTTGAGCAATGAACGGTAGGCGATCAGGCTGTGTGCCAGGCCGACACCAAGCGTGCGCAGAACGGTGGAATCGGTCAGGTCACGTTGCCAGCGGCTGATGGGCAGTTTCTGCGCCAAATGCGTGAGCAGGGCGTTCGCGACACCCAGGTTACCCTCGGCATTTTCAAAATCGATCGGATTGACCTTGTGCGGCATCGTGGAGGAACCGATTTCGCCAGCCACCACCCGTTGTTTGAAATGCCCCAGGGCAATCGAGCCCCAGATATCGCGCGCAAAGTCGATCAAGATGGTGTTGAAGCGCGCGATGGCGTCAAACAGCTCGGCAATGTAGTCGTGCGGTTCGATCTGGATGGTGTACGGGTTCGGTGTCAACCCCAGCGAACGGATAAAGTGTTCGGATAACGCAGGCCAGTCGACTTCGGGATACGCGGCCAGATGCGCGTTGAAATTGCCCACTGCGCCGTTGATCTTGCCAAAGAGTTGGATGGCTTCGACCTGCTCGCGCTGACGCATCAGTCGTGCCAGTACGTTGGCGATTTCCTTGCCGATGGTGCTGGGTGAGGCGGGTTGGCCATGCGTGCGGGACAGCAGCGGAATGTGCGCCCAGGCATGGGCCTTGGTGCGCAGGTCGGCGATGATTTCATCCATGACTGGCAACAGAACTTCGCTGCGCGCGCCCTTGAGCATCAGCCCGTAGGCGAGGTTATTGATATCCTCGGACGTGCAGGCAAAGTGGAAGAACTCGCTCAAGTCGCGCAATTCGGCAAAATCGGCCACCTGTTCTTTGAGAAAGTACTCGACGGCTTTGACATCGTGGTTGGTGGTGCGTTCGATGGTTTTGACGCGTTCGGCATCCGCGATGGAGAACTGCTCTGCGATTTCATCGAGGTGTTGACGCGCCGCCTGCGAGAGTGCAGGGACCTCGCTGATACCTGGGTGGGCGCTCAAGGCTTTGAACCATTCGATTTCGACAAGGACGCGGTACTTGATCAGGGCAAATTCACTGAAAAAGGCTCGTAATGGCTCGGTTTGGCGGGCATATCGGCCATCGACGGGGCTGATGGCGGTGAGCGTGGCTTCAGGCGTGGTCATTGGGTCTTCCTGTTCTGTGCGCAATAATTGTTCATTATTTATTGGTTTGTTATTTCGTGTTTGATGCTGTGCCGTCTTTCAGCACATTCGCCAGATCCTGAATCAGTTGACGCAGCGCGCCCACCATCAGGCGTTGATCGGCATCGAGTTGCTGGTCGGCATCGTCAATCATTTCCCCTGAGTCATTTGTGTCCAGAAGTTCAGTCGGCTTGATTTTCGCCAGACCGCCATCGGCACGCAAGGTAAACCGGATTTGCTCGCGCCAGATCAACTCAAGTTGATCGACTTTCATGCCTTCGTGCAAATGAGCGACGACGTGCGGATCCGGCAGTGCCAGCTTCGCTACGGTCACGCTGCCACCTTCCCGCAAATCGACCAGCTTGGCACCTTCACCGATTTCAAATCCGGTGGGCGGCGTACCAAGCAGCCATGAGGCAAGATGGGCGGAAATATCCTGCATGCCGAACAAAGGCACCATGCGCCATTGACCGATCTGTTCGCGCAGTTGATTGCAGGTTTGTTCGATCTTGGTTGCCGTGAGTGTATCGAACCACACCTGCTGGTTCTTGCTATCAATGATGGTTTGAGTGTTTGCTTGCCGTGGGAAGGCCTGAGGGAGCAGTTCCAGCAAAACGGCATCACGCATGGCACTCTTTTCCGCTTTGCTGGGCTCATCGGCGGTGCCCGCCCGGGCGAGCAGCCGTTGATCAGCCTCGTCACGGACGACCGAAGAAGGCACGCTGCGCTCTTCACGCTGCAACACGATGCGCGCGGCACCATCGGTCTCGTGTACATACTGTTCGCCAATGGCAGTTAGCCAGCCGACCGATTCGGCCTGTTGCGGTCGTGTCGGGGAGAAGGGGTGTTCTTTCAATGCGGTATTCAGGGTAGAAAAGTCCGGGCATTCGGATTCGAGACGGTAGACAGATAATTGACGAAAAAACATGATTTCCTCCACAAACGAGCTGACATTATGCCGCAAGGAATGCATCAGTGCTTTGATCAAACACCGGTCGGGTCGCCAAGGGCCCAACTGAAGCCTTGCGCCACTTGCGAATGGCGACGGCCATCCCCTTCGTGCCGCGCCTTGCATTTGCACCCTTGGCGATCCCGCAGAGGCGCTATCGATTCGTGCAGAGGCTCCCTAGGCTGTTTATTGCGTTTATACTCTTCCTCGATACTTGGTTGCCATGCAATACGCTCGGCGTGTTTTGCTCATGATCAAGCGTTTTTTTGAATTCAATCAGAACGAGAATTATTTATGTCCACCGCTGAACAGCGCACCGTTGAAATTCGCCTTGAAGACTACACCCCGCCGGATTTTTTGATTGATACGGTCGACCTAACCTTTGATCTTTCGCCCAGCCAGACCCATGTGCGTTCACAGATGAAGATTCGCCGCAATGGGGACCATGATCGTGCGTTGGTGCTCAATGGTGAACACATGACCCTGCTGAACGTGCAGGTCGATGAACGCGCGCTGACGGAAAATCAATATGTCTTGACCGAGACGAGGCTCACCATCCCCGATGTGCCGGATGAAGCTCATGTTGTGATCGAAAACCGGATTGATCCTGCTTCCAATACCGCTCTGGAGGGGCTGTATCAATCGGCCGGGAATTTCTGCACCCAATGCGAGCCGGAAGGTTTTCGTCGAATCACCTATTTTATCGATCGGCCGGATGTACTTTCCCGCTACACCGTGACCTTGATTGCCGAAGCCGATCTTTATCCTGTCCTGTTGTCGAACGGCAACCCTGTCGCTGCCGAAAAATGCGCGGATGGCAAACACATGGCGCGCTGGGTGGATCCGCATCCCAAGCCTTCGTATCTGTTCGCGCTGGTGGCCGGTAACTTGACACGAATCACGGACGAATTCGTCACTCTGTCTGGCAAAACCGTTGAACTGGGCATCTATGTCGAAGCGCATAATGCCGACCGCTGTGACCACGCCATGGCGTCGCTCAAGCATGCGATGCGTTGGGATGAGCAGGTTTATGGTCGCGAATACGATCTGGATGTCTTCAATATCGTGGCTGTTGACGACTTCAATATGGGCGCGATGGAAAACAAGGGATTGAATATCTTCAACTCGCGTTACGTTCTGGCCAAGCCGGATACCGCCACCGATGGCGATTACGCCGGTATTGAATCGGTGGTGGCGCACGAATATTTCCATAACTGGTCGGGTAACCGCGTGACCTGTCGGGATTGGTTCCAGCTTTCGCTCAAGGAAGGTTTCACCGTCTTCCGCGATCAGGAGTTTTCTGCCGATATGGGATCGCGCGCCGTCAAGCGTATCGCCGACGTAAATTTACTGCGGCAAGTCCAGTTCGCCGAAGATGCGGGCCCGCAGGCGCATCCGGTGCAGCCCAAGGCCTATCGTGAAATCAACAATTTCTACACTTCGACTGTATACAACAAGGGCGCGGAAGTGGTGCGCATGCTGCGCAATTTGCTGGGTGCAGAAACCTTCCGTCAGGGTACAGATCTGTATTTCGATCGTTTTGACGGTCAGGCGGTCACCATCGAGGATTTTGTTTCCTGCATGGCCGAAGTCAGTGATCTCGATCTGACCGAATTCCGTCAGTGGTACGACGTGGCGGGTACGCCAAAGCTGCTTGTGCGCGATGAATATCTCGAAGGCCAATACATTCTGAGTATCGAGCAGGTGGTGCCAGAGTCCGCCAATGGGCATCCCTACATGTTGCCCTTTGGTTTTGCCTTGTTTGACGAAGCGGGGGAGCCCGTATTGCTCGATGGCAAGGCTGAGCACATCCTGATTGTGGAACAATCATCACAGTCATGGACGTTTTCGATCGAGAAAAAAGACGCCGATTTGCTTGTACCTTCACTCAATCGTGGCTTCACCGCGCCGGTGGAGGTTCAATACGATTACTCCGATGAGGCGCTTGGCGTGCTGAGCCGTGCCGATACCGATGCATTCAACCGTTGGGATGCCTTCCAGCGGCGTATCCAGCGGTGCCTGGTGAGTCGCATCAAGGTGGCAATGGATGTCGGTTCGGTCGGTGAGGATGCCTTGCCCGAAGATCTCTCGAAGGCGTTCGGGCAGTTGCTGCTTGAGGCGGAACAGGATCCGATGTTTGTGGCCGAGTGCATCGCATTACCCAGCGAGAATTATCTGGCTGATCAGTTTGATCACGACACGCCCGTCGAATGGATTCATCATGAGCGCGTGCGGCTGCGTCAGCAACTGACTGCGGAATGGGAATCGACGTTGCAGTTGATATACCAGAGCCACGCTCAGCAAGGTGCGTACCGCTTCGAATCCCATGCCGCGGGACAGCGGCAGTTGCGTCGACAGGTTTTATCCTATCTGTGCAGTTTGAATCGCTCGGCCTGGACGCAATTGGCTAAAGAACAGTTCGATCATGCCGATAATATGACCGAATCCTTCAATGCATTGACTGCATTGAGTGTGAGCGACTCTGAGGAGTTTGATCATGTTTTGACAGCGTTCGAGGCGCGTTGGCGGCATGATCCGCTGGTTATGGATAAATGGTTTGCACTACAGGCGCAACGCAGTGATGCGGGTGCATTGGCTCGCGTACAGGATCTGATGGCACACCCGACGTTCTCCATCAAGAACCCAAATCGTGTTCGCGCCCTGATTGGTAGTTTTGCGCGAACCAATCCGTTGCGTTTCCACGATAGTTGCGGATCGGGTTATCAATGGGCGGCAGATCGTATCATCGAGCTCGATGCCATGAATCCTCAGATTGCCGCTCGCATGGCCTCAGTATTCAATACCTGGAAGCGATTTGACGGGAACCGGGCGACGTTGATGTGTGCGGCATTGAAAAAAATCCATGATCGACCTGAATGTTCAGCGGATCTGGCGGAAATTACCGGAAAAGCTTTGGGGCATTCATTCGATTGATGAATAATAGCGGCAAGGGTTACAGGCCATTGCCCGAATAAAATATTGATCCGGCCAAGTGAAGTTTGAAGTTTCATGATTTTCATGCGGCGTATTTCACGCGTGGATCCTGGAAGTACTTTTTAACGCGCTCCGGGTCTTGTTCCAGTGCTTGCATGTGCGCGGTT
>JAJYPA010000425.1 GCA_021795795.1 Pseudomonadota bacterium
ACCCATTGTTCCGGCCGCGTTGTCCCGCACCTATGTGGGGCACACCATCACGCCGCCCCGGGAAGGCCGCTTGTTGCAGGTCGCCGGACATGTGTTTCTGGATACGGGTGCCGCCCATCTGGATCAGGCCGAACGATACCGCGATCAGGGCTTGACCCTGTTTTGTCATCAGGAAGAACGGGGCTGGGTGCTGACGGGAGAAGGTGTCCGTGAGGTCGGGGTGGATTCACCCTCTGTAGACAACCACAAGGAGTAACACGACTCATGACCACCGTTGCTTACGCCTCTGATCTACATCTCGAATTTGGCAACCCCGTGCCCACGGAGGGGCTCGAAAAAGCGGACATCCTAGTGCTGGCGGGAGACGTCGACACGATTCCGGAAGGCTGGGCCGACCTGCTGCGCCAGTTGCGGAAGGTCTTTTCCGGTCCCATCGTCGGGGTTCTGGGCAATCACGAGTACTACAACGGGGTTTTCCCGGATGACAGGGAGAAATTCCGGGATGCCATCGCCCACGACCGCCAAGCTTATCTGCTGGAACAGGACATGCTGATCCTGGATGGCGTCCGCTTTCTGGGTGCCACCCTCTGGACGGACTTCGCCTGCGGTCGTCAGATGCGCAGTTGCCAGCGCATGATGTCGGACTTTGATGTGATCTTCGACGGCCATTCCGGGAGTATCACCCCGGAAGTGATCCTCAAGGCGCATCAGGACACGATGGACTGGCTGGACACCCAGATCATGCGTCATTCCCATAAGGGACCCACGGTGGTGATCACGCATCATGCCCCATCCTACCAGAGCCAGCATCCCCGATTCGCGGGCAGCCCCATATCGGGGGGCTTCTGTTCCAATCAGGAGCATCGTATTCAGCGTTGGAACGCGGCGAGCCTTGCACCGGATCTGTGGATCCATGGCCATGTGCATGATCCCATGGATTACCGCATCGGGCAGACCCGTATCCTCTGCAATCCGTGGGGATATCCCGATGAGGAGAATGACATGGGGTTTCGTATGGTGGAAATTTGAGGAGTGAAGTCAGGAGAGAACGCTATGCATGACGTAATGATCGATATCGAGGCCCTCTCCACCAAACGGGGGGCAGTAGTGCTGAGTTTGGGGGCACCCATACATCGTGGCGGTGCTGGGAAATCACGACTACCGGGGCTTTTCCCAGGAGCGAGCCCAGGACAAATGGCGGGAAGGCTTGGCAACCAACATGGCTTATCTCATTCCGGGCAAGCTGGAGCTCAGGCTAACCCACTTAAAATGACGAGGAACCGCAATCATGGCGCACTCCGGAATGTCTGATTTTTTTGCGCGTCGCTATTATTCTCATGACTCATGACACCAAACCGTTCCAATAAGCGTGAATCTGAGTAGGGCTTACACCAGATTTTATTGGAGCTTTTAAGTCTATGGGATCGCCTTTCAAAGACTGAAGATCTTCAAGGCCTATGGTCGCCCAAGTTCTTTCCGGTCGGTTATGCTCATAAAAACCTCCGGCCCTATTTTTATCGGGATCCCAACTGAAGGTGTTTTGGGACAAATCAATGGAAACAATCCTATCCTGATCGCCTGATCGTAGTGGATAAGTTGTAGCGAACTTTTTGAGCATGAAGTCTGTTTCATGGCCAGTTTCCCGCTCAATGGCCGGCAAGATGGTTTCTATCCTCTTTTTAACCGCGTCTTCATCGCAAGCGGCGAAAAAAGTCTTGCGGCCCCCGGCATCAAATACCATCCCTGCATCCAGCACCGTCTGGTGACCCCCTTCTTCTGTGGTCAGCAGGTTTCGCATGTCGTGATTCGGATGGGTAGAGACACCACCGGCACTATCAAGGATTTCCAGTCCGGGGGAATGGAAAACGGTTTTGTGGTCGTTTTGAAGTGATTTCAGGTTTCGGTCGAGAATGACGACATTGGTCTTTCCTTCGGGCAGCGCATTTTGCCGATGCCGGTTGACCCGCCCCGCAGTCTGAACGATGGAGTGCATACTGGAAGGCTCGATGACCGCCCAGTCGAAGTCATGATCCCGGCCAACTTCCTCAACGGGTGTGGCTACCATTACCAGGCAAACATCACCCGCTGCATCACGGAGCCACGGTTCCAAGTTCAGCAATGCAGCCAGCCATTTGTCGTCACCTGGCTTGCGGGAAAGCACCCTGTCCAGATGCGCTTCTTTCCAGGCCCTGCGCTCGATAACATCCCTTGCGTGATACGCGGAGACCACAAATCGGCCATCTTTCTGAAGCAGATCGGAAACATCCATGCATGGTTTAACATTCGCTACGCGTACCAGCCCTATGGACAACCGGCAGTCTTGATGAAGCCCCGGATAATGCATTGCATGCTGCTGGTGCAAAGACCAGGCCGATTGAATGATGGTATTGGAAAACTGTTCTTCCGCTAAACCCTCTTCATGTATTTCAGCAATCTGGTAACGTTTCGTGACGGGCTTCTGCGCTATGGCCTTGGTCATGGCCCGCAAGGTATCACAATAGAATTGAGCAGCATTTTCCCTGCCCGGTGCGGCAATGCTTTGGGGCGGCAGCAAATCCGAGACTACTAGCATGGCCCATGACTCAACCCCGAACATCGCCTCATAGGTTTTGCGCCCCGCAGCAAAGGCTGCGGCAATACCTTCTGCAAGCGCAGGATTGAGCGTGGCGCTAGATACAATCACATTGCGACCAAAGGATGCCGCTGTTTCCACTACCCGCATTACTGCAATAGCAGCATCTACATCGTAAGAATCCACCTCATCAAGAATGAGATCACTGGTGCATACCCGAATCAGGGCCTTGGCGTGCCTGTCCTGCTGCCCTGGCTCCCCGCTGGCGACAATCCAGTCCATCGTGGAGACCAGAACAGGAGAAGCCAAGAGGTGTACCATTCTTTTGTCTTCCGGTCCTGTTCCAGCGATGTGATTTAACCATTCTGGTATCTCCAGTGCATTGGCTCCTATAAGGTCTATGGGTGCAACTTCGTCTATGTCATCCTCATCTTCCAGTGAAAAATCCACCTTGGAAGCGCCACGGTCTCCGATCAAACAAGCAAAGTCCCGCTGGAAGAGTGCTGCGTCTAGGGTGCCAATATGTGTCTTGAATGCAGCGAATGTTTGTGTAGTTAGGCTGCGCAGGTTGAAAGCCACTGCTACTCGGATACTATGACCCTTGCGGGCGGCTACAGCCATTTTCAGGTTTGCCAACGTTTTTCCAGCCCCCGTAGAGGCCACGTTAAATATGAGCTTGCCGCCATCCACTTGAACAGCATCAGAAGCATCGTCCTGCCAGGCAAAGCGGGAACCAGGATTCTCGCGGGAATGCGTCAGTTGTTCGCAGATTTCAGGACTCAATGAGGGCATACCGTCGCCGGTAAACATACGGACGTTTTGTGCGGCCAGATCGCCCACCTGTAACAGATGCCAAGATAGCGGCTGATCGAGATATCGTTCTGGTTCTTTCTTTTTTTTGGATACCATCTTCTTTTTTGTTTGTATGTCTGTTTCTACAGCGTTCTTCTTGGTGTTGGCGAATAATATGCCATCTTCGCGGATTTCAGGGAAAACCTGTGAGGATATTTTGTGATCGGCAAAGATGAGCGCGGCACGCGCCACCAGCATGACACCTTCCCAATACGCTCTAGGCTTATTGATAGAGGAAACCCTTTCTCGCAGTTGATGCATGCCCTGCATAACCTGTTGCCAGCGTTTTCCGTCTTCTCCAGATGGCTCTATTTTGTTGGCGATGGTCAACAAATCTGGTGTCTTGCTGGGGTCGGAGTTGCGCTGCCCATCGACATCAATGTGCGCGGATCCATCCAGAGCACTCAAATTGCCGCCGAATGCACCATGATGGGTGCATACACCAAATAGTACGGCGGATAGGGCGTTTTCAAGGGCGCCCACGGAAAGATGGTTTGGAAGGTTGGGGCCATCTTTTTTTCCTTCCTTGTGTTGCATGGTGTTCCATGCGGTATTCAGGCCGTCAATGGAGAAATCACTACCGGTTGTTACATCCAGAAGATGTAACAACCAGGCAGACAGCCACTCGTGCCGGATATAATCTCCGCCCCGCTTTATCGAATTCTTATCAAACGACGCTGCGGCGCTCTGACGCAGTTTATCCTGAAAATGGCGGCTGGCCTTGCCGAGATCGTGCGCGTATCCGGCAAGATGCGCGATCAACGCAGCATGCCGAAAGGCCATTGGAAACAGCCTCTTTCTTTGCCTTGTAGCCACTGCAAACCAACCCCGTTTGTCGTATGAGCTTTGGTTGCCGACCACCCAAATCAGGCGCAACCCGAACGTCGCATCACTGCGATAACAGGCCACAGAAGTTTGTCGCGTGGCTTGTCTGCGCAGGGCGGTATGCAATTCTTCCAGTGCGTCCTCTGTAATCCGTGTAGCCCAGGCGCGTTCGCCAATTCTCTGTGCATATCGGTCTATGATTGCCCGGGCTCTGGGCAGCGCCTTGTGATCGCAATTGGAAATGAATACACAGTGCATGCCTATCTCTCCTCTAGCGGGTCTATTCTGGTGATCACCGGCCAAACAATATCCGGATTGACTGGCTCACTGGCAAACTGTTTGCGAAATTCAAACCAGCTATAATCCGGCAATAGCATGATGCCATCACGGATTCCCCACTCATTTTCGATCGCTCGTACCTGATCCTGCGTCAATGACTCTGACAGGTGAACCCGCATGGCGCGTTGCGTTTTAACCAGATTTCTTGGCCGGAAGTCTTTGGACGTGCTTCTCTGGGTATCCAGTGGTTGCGCATCAAAAATTCTCGGTACGGAAAAGGCCTTGATGGGATAGTGCTGTTTCCCGGCATCCATATCCTGCGCGCGTAGCCGCCATTGCAAGCCGCTGAATTCCATAGCGCGGGGCCACACGTTTCGCCAGCGCGCGTTTTCTCCGCGTCGCAGACCTACATACAGTATCCGAATCGGATTCTGATGAATGGTGGATGAAAACAGGACGTCCATTGCGTTGGGGTTGATCGTCGATGCGGCCTTATCGGGCGGTAGTAGGAATGGCACGCTTTCCTCCGGAAAAATTCCCGTTGTGTCGGGACCGGCCCTCTCGGAAATCAGCTTCATTAGTGCTTGCGCGCTGGCTTCAGGAGGATATGTCACTCCCACACGTGGAAATACACCTTTTTTTCCATCTTTGTACAGGAGATGAAACCACTGGGTGCATGCAGCATGAAGGATGGCCGTGCCTCGGTTGGGCGACTTACCCGTACCAAAAGCGCGATCCACGTCCGCTCGGCGGCACCGGCCAATCCACAACGCGCGGCGCAAGACAAAAAGTAGATGATCTATGTCGTTATGCATGGTAAATAGACTACAACAAAAGAACTAGATAAAAAAGTACATACTACACCATAAATCACAAATAATGATTTATTTGATACATATTTATATAGTTGACATGCTTCGTTTATGCGGCTAATGTCGAGTTAGGCTAACCCAAAGGGGGTATTGATGAATAAGGAAGATCTTGCTGACCTGAAAACCAGGCACAGTGCTCTGCTCAAGCTCTGTAAAGGGGGCGCGTCAAGGAATGTACCCATCTCCGAAGACAAGTTCAAAACGGTGGAAGATGAGCAGGGCTTTATACTAGCCTGTTTAACCAATGAACCAAGGATCGACTTTTATCTCAAGCTACTCGGTTTGCAGGAGGTTTTCAGTACGTCAGCGCCGCCACCTCATGCAGATTTGGATGCGGAGATCTATGCGCGGGAATATATCGACAAGTGCCTTGGAACGGTCAAAGAACTCGCATCCGAAGTAAACCTGGAACAATTTCAGGATGCCGTGCGAGAGAGAGTGATCGATTGCGGAACCCACTTCTCCGGTAAGCTGATCAACTCCGATGCCGCAGATGCATTTGCCGTCTGCGCTGGCGGATATAATGGCCAGCCACACGTTTCAAGCAGAACAATCATCGCTGGCGGGCATAGCGTTCCGCTTGATCAAGCCAAACTGGACAATACCGGGCTCTATCAACGCATCATCAAGGTACTGGAAAAAGACCCCATCATTCAGGAGGCCGAGGTGGATGGCACCATCTTGGCCGCTGTGGAAGCAGGTGCCAAGGCGGCTTTTGCCAGGCATGGGGAAAAACAAACGCCCATTGTGGATTATCGGCTACGCCAGATTCTGTTGCCGTCTGGAGATCATTACATCGCGGTGAGTCCACTTGCGGCCGGCGGCATCTGCGCACTTTTTGATCGCGCGATTGCCAATATTGAACAGGTAGTGACAGGCACCGCAGAGCAGGAGGCGAATGGCGTCGAAGATGGCGATGACAGCCAAAAAACGGTTGCCTCACGACGCCTCTACACACGGCTGAATTTCCCCGTTGGGGGTGCCATTGTCCGCAATGTGAGTATTCATCCGAAAGGGGTCATTCAGCGTTCCGTCTTTTTCGATGTGCCCGTTCGACACCCCGATCTGCGCACGGCATGGGCCTTTGTGTATAAGCCGTTGAGGCTGTTTATCCCGCGGGATCAGATTGAGTTGTACCGTCAGTATATAGAGGGATTGCCTGATAGCATTCGGGAATCCTCTGCCGCAACAGCCACAAAAGTTGAACGTGCCGGACCGATCAGGGAAATCGCCATCGGGCAGCATCAACAGGTGATGGAGTTGGCCGCCAATATCCGGGAGACAGAATTCCGGGATGGCGATGAAAATCGCCCGATAGATGAGGTATTGCTGTTCGAAAAACGCGCAAATCCGCCAGGTCCCTTGGATGTTGCTGTGGTCAACGGCCATTTTGACCAGAGCTATGCCATAACCATGGCCGAGGCCATCGCCATGCGGCTGTATGCATCCGTATTTATGGGGAAGGAAAAGCGACCCATGCATCAAACGGATCGTGACCGAATAGCTGTTGCTGCGCAAAAAATACTGGAGAACATGCTGTGAAAACATATCTGACGATAGATTTAAAAGTGCATAAAGCCAGTATGCTGCAAAGCCTCTCAGTCATTTCAGCTGCTCCGGTGTTTGCAGCCGTGATGGCCATGCACGCCCTAGACAAAAAACTGGGGGGTGCCTTATCTGTACAGGGTGTGGGCATTATCCATAAAGACGCAAAACCATGGATCGAGCAAATGCCAACCATGAAGGGGTATCTGCTCCAGGAGATCGTGCAGAAGCGCGGGGCATACCCATTCAGCAGCAAATCAAATCCTACACAGAACTCCATGCAACCAATGGCACTCACCG
>JAJYPA010000426.1 GCA_021795795.1 Pseudomonadota bacterium
AGGCCACGGCTGCACCCAGTAGAGCGGAACCCATGGTCGAAAAGAAACTGCTGCGGGTAGTAACACGGTCGTCCTTGTATACGGCCAATACCGTAACGGCGGCCCACAAGGCACCGACTACGGCTGCTCCTCCATGCAGCGGAGCCATCAGGTCAAACTCGTATCCCAGCAGATAGGCCATGATCACCAGGACGGTAATGTAGATACTTCGGACATACGCATCCCAGTGGCCTAGACGCTGTTCAGTCTCGTGGACTTTGCGACGTGCGGTTTCAGGCAACATGTGAACACGCTCCATGAATCAATATAGGCATAGAGGATATGCTCACCTCCCTCAACGGATATCTCGGTTCAGCCAATATATAGTCCAGTTCAAATACAGGGCGACGAACAGCCATAGCCCATACGGAACCAGAAGCAGTGCCGCTATGGAGTTGATCGCCGCAAAGACCCCTATGGCAGCCAGGACCAAGGCCAATAGCACCAAGATATCTATGAGTGCCCACAACGGCTTGT
The DNA here is from genome assembly GCA_021795795.1 of Pseudomonadota bacterium. Next base: position 517 of record JAJYPA010000426.1, read on the forward strand.
GAAGCCGGAAAAAAAGCCAGGACCATTTGGCGTTAGCCAATAATTGGATGCCATAGAGAACGAGTGCGGTGGTTCGTAAAGGTGCCGCAGGACTGACGAAGACCAGGGCGGCCGCCAGGGCCATGAGGATGTAGAGCATGGTCCACACCACCGGAAAGACCCAGGGTGGGGGCGTACCCGCTGGTTTGCGCAGGTGTTCATACCAGGCGTCGGGGCGAAACAGGGAGCCGATGGTAGCCACGGCCAGAGTGAGGACCAGACTGGCGAAGGCAACAACGGCGAAATAATTTATCACTTCCGCGTCTCCACGGCTGGGTTGGTTCTGTCCGAAACCATGTGGTGTTTTGCTATGGGCAAGCGAATCCGACCCATCAGCAGTTCCTGCATCATGCCTTGTTTGAGGGCGCGGGTTTTTTTACGACGGGATTCGAGAGCGGTGATTTCGGCATCCATGTCGGAGAGAATGGTGGCGATGGCGGCTTGTTCTGACAGAGTCGGAGGGGTTTTGTAACGAAAATCGACGAAATCCTTTTGATAGAGGTGGTTGATCGTTGACCCGGCACTGAGTTGGGTAAGAAATTCAGTGAACAACTTAGAACAAAGCAGATAATAGAAAAACTCAGGATGAAATGCACCATCTATTGGCCGTATCACGAAAACACCGCTATTAAGCGTTGCTGGTATATAAAGATCATTAACTAATGCGACTTTACCGATGGTTCCGTCCTTTGTCACAAGAACATCATACTTTGTCAGTTGAATGTACCTATCCTGCTTGTATCGAGATTCATCTACATAATGGCAATTGTTCCAGTCAATATAGCCGCCTTTAAAATCGGTACCTGTAACGAGATAATAATCCCCTGTGTTTAAATATTCTGCGGTCGTCAAACCTTGCCATCCAATACGCGCTTTGAGGGTGGCGGTTGTTCCCAACCGCTTCACCTCCCACTCCCCACTAAACCCCGGCAGCCGAGTCTGGCCGGTGAGGAGTTGCTGCATGGTGGCCTGTTTGATGTCACGCTTTTTGGCGATGAGTTGGTCGAGTTTGGTGATCAGAGTGTCCACGTCTGACAGGGCGGTGGCTATGGCGTGTTGTTCGGGGAGGGGTGGGATAGACATCTCTATTTTATTCATTTCAGACTTATTCAGTTTTGCTCTGGTACCACTCGCCAAATAGCTTAAGATATTCCGGTGTACCAGGCACCAAAAGAGAAAGTCTTGATTATAGGAAGGTAGTGCTTTGAGAATGTGGGCGTGGTTGTTAACCCAGCATCGTCCAATCATACGATAGGCAATTGGGCGTGAGTCATACTCATCAAAATAGCCGCCATCTTCTGCCATTAGGATAATGTCGTCATCTATACTAAAGCTATTGATATAGTCTAGTATGCCATTGGCTCCACAATATGGTAAATCACCTTGTATCTTTTCACGTTGGCGCTCGTTGAGTGGAACTCGTAGATTGTCTAGACATTCTGTCACCTCCCCCAACCGCTTCACCTCCCAATCCTCCGGAATCACTCCCACCTCTGTCAGCTTATATCCCGGCTTCACTGCCATACGAACCCCATCTGTTTTAGATGCGCGTCCACTTTGGCGGAGAGCGCCTCGACTTCCTCCAGCAGCTTCGGCAAGGGGGTGGCGTAGCGTTCCGCCAGTTCCTTCACGCGTCCGGTTAAGGCCTGAGAAACCCGGTCTAGTTCCGCCTGCACGTCTTCCGCCAATCGGGTAAGCCACTTGTCTTCAACGACGAGCTGCTTCACTGCCTGGCCGTCCAGTTGTCCATACTGCTTGCTGACGGTAGCAGAAAGGATCTTCTGGGCTTCTTTTACCGCCCTGCCAGCCTTGGACGCCTTTTCCAGTGTGGACAGGGCCTGTTCCAACAGCTTTTTTTCTTCTACGGCTTCTTTGTCCCGGCGAATGTCATTCAGTCGCGCCGACATACTGACCTTGCTGAGTTTGCCCTTGTCGGTTTTGGCCTCACTGAGGAGTCCATCCTCTCCCCCATGCTCTTCTTCCAGTTCCTCCAGCTCCCGGCTAAACACGTCCCGCTCCGCTTCCAGCGCATCAATGGCTTCTTGGTCTTGGGGGAAATAGCGGTGGATAACCAGGTCTTCGGAAATGAGTTCCGGGCTGGATTTCCAGCCGTCATCAATGAGCAGGTAAACGTCGTCCTGCATGGTCTCTACCCAGTAGGTCATCAGATGCTGGTAGATGGCGTAAGGGTCCACCAGTGCCGATGGCTTGAAGGTGGCCAGCAGGCTTTCTCCCAGGGTCTCCATGAGGGCTTTGGGATGAACCTCCGGGGTGATGGCTTTCAGGATGGGGTTGACCATTCTCCGCCAGTCTTCAAAAAGGGCATGAATGGCCTGAGAAAACGCCTCAAACTCGGGGTGCTCGAAAATGGTGCTGCGGACTTGGGTGGACTCTACCTTGACCTGGCTGTAGCCCTCCCGGAGGGGCGTGAAGAGACTGTCCTTGAGTCCGGGAAGAATGGCCCAGTAATCCCCCATAGCTTCTACGTCCCGGTCAGGAATGCCGCCTTGCAGGTGGGCGGCAATGTCCTGCAGGTCTTCGGGAGTGCTGCTGTCAATATAGCGGGGCAGGTTGAGGTTGTAGTCGTTGGATGCTATTTCGGCATGGCTGACCATACGGGCATAGCCGGGTATGTCCGCCTGTCTGACGAAGGCATCGACGATCTTGTGGATGTCCCGCTGCCGCAGGCGGTTTTTGTTGCCGTCCTTCTGAAAGCCCTTGGCGGCGTCGATGAGGAAAATGCCCTTGCGACCGGTGGCATGTGCCTTGTCGAGCACGATGATGCAGGCGGGAATGCCGGTGCCATAGAAGAGGTTGGCGGGCAGGCCGATGATACCCTGAATCACCCCACGCTGAATGAGGTTTTTACGGATGGTTCCTTCGGCACCACCCCGGAATAGGACCCCGTGGGGCAGAATCACGGCCCCTTTGCCGCTGCTCTTCATGGATTTCAGGATGTGCAGCAGAAAGGCATAGTCCCCATTCTTGGCCGGGGGGATGCCCTCTTCAAAACGGCCATAGAGGTCATGGGACGGATCAAAGCCATTACTCCACGCCTTGGTGGAGAAAGGCGGATTGGCGACCACGTAGTCAAAAGTCTTGAGGCCACCGTCGGTATTGATCCAGTGCGGACTGGAGAGGGTATTGTCCTGCCAGATTTCAGCAGTTTCGTTGTTGTGCAGGATCATGTTCATTTCGGCCAGCGCCGCCGTGGCGTTGTCCATTTCCTGCCCGTAGATGGTGACCCCGGTCCTGGCTTCCGCAGCCGCCTTGAGGAGCAGGGAGCCGGAGCCGCAGGTCGGGTCGTAGATGGTCTGCGAGGCGTTCTTGGCCTGGGCAATGCCGATAACCTTGGCAATCACCTGAGAGACCTCCGCAGGGGTGTAGAACTGGCCCTTGCTCTTGCCGGACTCGGTGGCGAAGTGGCGCATGAGGTATTCGTAGGCATCCCCCAGCAGATCATCGCCATCGGCGCGGTTGCCGGTGAAGTCCAGTCCCTCAAAAATGCCGATGAGTTTGGTGAGGCGGTCCACCATCTCTTTGCCTCGGCCCAGTTTGTCGGCATCGTTGAAGTCGGCAACGTCAATGACACCCGTGAGGTCGTTGGCTTCCGCAAGATTGCGAATGATTTTATTGAGTTTGTCACCAATTTCTTTGTCGCCCTTGGCCAGAACCATGTCCCGGAAGGAGCCGCCGTAAGGGACTTCGATGAGGGAGTCGGGGTTGCGTTCGGCCTTGTCGGTGACGTATTTGACGAAGAGGAGGACCAGCACGTAGTCCTTGTACTGGGAGGCGTCCATACCCCCGCGCAGTTCGTCACAGCTTTTCCAGAGGGAGGCGTAGAGTTCGGATTTCTTAAGAGGCATAAGGTGGAGGCTTACCTGAGGTGACGGGCTTATGTGCGGCATTCTATAACAAATACACAAAAGACGATGCAGCATACAACAGCTATGCATCTTCTGCAGTCAGGGGTTGGAATCGACGTAATCGCGCTCTGGCTGGGGCACGAAAATCCCGCGACCACCCATCACTATGTGGAAGCGGATTTAACAATGAAGGATCAGGCGCTCGCGCATCTGCAAGAACCAGGTGCTAACGTCAGCCGTTATTACGCCCCAAACTCCCTGATGGAGTTTCTAAAAGGACTTTGATTATGTAGAGTAGAGATCGCGAGCACGATTCGGCCTTACAACCCAGTTCACACTGCCGGAATTCTTCAAAGATGAGGACGCACTGAGGCAAATATGGAGCAATCCCGAAACCCGCAAGGGATTTTTGCAGGGACTGGCAGAAAAAGGATACAACCGGGAACTACTCACCGAGATGCAACAGATCATCGACGCGCAGAATGGCGACCTCTATGACGTGCTGGCCTATGTGGCCTTTGCGCTGCAGCCAGTCCCCAGGACAGAACGGGCGGAACATGCCAAGCAAAGCATGGATCACCAGTTCAGCGACAAGCAGCGGGCATTCCTGGACTTTGTGTTGGCGCAGTATGTGAAAGTGGGGGATGTGGAGCTGGATACCGAGAAGTTATCGCCTCTGCTCCGGCTGGAGTACAACAATGCCATTGCCGATGCCTTTGCGGAACTGGGCACCCCGGCGCAGGTGCGAGAGGTGTTTAGTGGGTTTCAGCGGTATTTGTATCAAGATGAAGATCAACGGCAAAGGAACCAAAGATGATCATAACGGACAAGAAATGGCGTGCCGTGATAGATGAGGCATTGGCAGATTCCCTTACACCTCTACACTATACTGACATTGCGGAGCGCATAGTAGAAAGAAAGTTAGGACCAATCTCGGTGCCACCCCAGCGGCCACTGTGAATGCACAGATATCTCGGTCTATCAAATATGAGGGACTAGATTATCGTCGAATTGTCCCCTTTCGTCCCCTCGCGGGAGATGATGCGGTTGTCTTCTACCTCAAAAGACCAACCAACTTCTTTTAATGCTGGCTGGAGGAGCTCTCTAAATCTCCTTCTTCGTCCTGAAACGGTCTGTCCAGGAGCATTATTTGGTATGATGCGCGTAATAAATATCCTTGCTCGATTTCGTTCAGGATCCCAATCTAACCATTCATGATCAGACTTAGAAACCACGAGGTTAATTACTTCTTCGATAGCTTTCTTGAACTGAAATTTTTTGCTTCGTTTTTCAAGCTGTCTATATTTACCCTTCTTAACGGTGGCTTTCATTTTGGTTACATCGACACTCCAGATATGCAGCGGAGCGCGAGATGATCCACTAACAGTTGGCCCGTGGCGCTCTAAAATGAATTCTAAAAGTGGATTATTCCAAGTTAATTTTTCAATTCGGCAAAGTTTATCAGAGAATGTCTTTTCTGCGTCGCTTCCTTTGATGTAAGGCCAGGCCTCAATCAACTGTTCTTTCACTCGTTTAATAAACTGGGGGGCGATCAACCCATTATCCATACCGAAAAGAATTTCTTTTAATGCGCGACATTTATCTTCCATACCTGATTTCCTCCTAATTGCGCATTCCGGCGAGAGTGGGCAGTGATTCCGGTAAATCCACAAAAGTGCCCACTATCAATCGTAATAGCCGCACACGATCAAACGGAATGCGCACTAATCCCATAAATCCTAATAAAACCGAGCAAAAACTACCAACCAAGCAAACTGTATCACCAGACGGGCGGGGCTGGCGGTACAACCAATCATCTAACCCATATTCTTTTCAAGAAGTCAACTCCTTTCTTGGCAAACGGAAGTACTGTAGTTGCCATTTTAATAATTTCATCCTTGTTTTTCATTATAAATGAATATGCATCTCCTACTTTTTCTTTTACATATTCCCATATACTCTCTTCAGCTATTTCGCGAGAATTTTCGGACACATTCTCCTCTTTCGTTTCACGTGTAAACCCGTATTTTTTCTCGTTTGGAAGAGCTGAAACGATGATATCAACCAACTCCTGAAGTTTATACTTCGCGTTAGCTGATACTGCAACAATTTTACTTGTAGGCACGTCAAATTTTGATGAAATCTCAATAATGCGGTCTGCAAGGTTGAGTTCTTGCTTTGTACCCAGCTTATGGTTGTTCTCATACCACTCGTTTATTGGCTCTATCTTATCAGCTTGATTAACTACAAAAACAACTGGGCACTTGTCGACGTTCGGTTTTAATACTTCATTGTATACTTCTAGAGCCGACTTATACGCTCTATTATCCGCTTTAAACACCCAAAGAACTATATCTAGGTCAGGGACTAGTTTTTTGTAAAGCTCAACATACTCATTGTGCTTCTCTGTATCTTCACCTACGCCAGGAACATCCACTAGGGTTATCCCCCCTTTTTCTGTTTCAACTTCCACTTCCTGGGCGTTTCTAGTGCATGCTTTAACGTCGCTAACGCCTACTGTTTCTTTGCCAAAGAGAGCGTTGCACAGACTCGATTTTCCCACTCCTGTATCGCCAAATATACCCACCCGTGGTCGGTAGTCTCTGGCATGCACCATATATTCACGAACCATGTTAAGCATTGGGATAGTTTTGTAATCCATAGCAGTCACTTGGCGGTTTCAATTTTGAAGTGCAACACCGCCGTTTAACTCTTTGATCTTCTGTGCCATTACTTCGGTCGGCGTACGAAAACCCAGGGATTTTCTTGGTCGATTATTCATCTCCTCGGCGACTTTGGT
>JAJYPA010000427.1 GCA_021795795.1 Pseudomonadota bacterium
GCATCTCTTCCAGGCCCTCAAGCTTCCGAAACCGACCCGCGACGCCCAGATGACCCTGCTGTAGTGGCAATTTTTTAACCGGCATCAATAAAAACAACAGGTTGGCGCGGTTGGCGTCGAACTCCGGGGCGCCTGCGAACTCTGCCTCAGCCCCACGAAACGCTGGAAGCTCAGTCAGTCCAGAAGCTGGAACTCCATCTGCTCGTCGCTGAGGTTGTAGAGCTGCTGGATCACCAGAACCCGAACCATCAATTCGGTCGGAAATGGCGGCCGTCCGCCACGCTCGCGGCCAGGCCGGGGCGCTGCCTCGTCGATCTCCGCGGCCAGCGCCGAGAAGTCCACATGCGTCGCCAGCTTGCCCAGCGCGTCCCCGATCTTGTCCAACTTGGTCTCGCGTTCCTGCTCCGCGAATAGACTGACCTTGATCACCACCATGCCCTCGTCACGTCATGCAGACCACATCATGCCTGCGCCGCCGCGCGACGGCCAGGTTTTTCGAGGTGCCCCACAGTCTGGAAAACATCGCCCCCCTGCTGGAGCGCCTGCAACTGGATCTGGACGTGCCCTATACCCTGTCCGACACGGTGTTGTGGCAATGCCCGATCAGCATGGGCATCACGCTCTACCCCGACGACAACGTCGACGCCCAGGGCTTGCTGCGGCATGCGGAGCAGGCCCTGGGCGAAGTCAAGACGAACAAGGCGCAGCGCGAGAGCTTCTGGGGCGTCTACGGGCAGTAAGTAGGCCCGGCTTTAGGTGGCGTATAAGGCACCCAGTGGAGTAAAAGTTATTGGATTAATTGATGACCTGGCCTCTTGGAAAATATTTGACTGTAACGATTTGCGCCAAATATCCGCATAACAACAATCTCATGAGCCAAATCATTGGCTAGTTCCTGCAGGAGTACATAATCCTCGACAGGCAGGGTCCCGGGCGTTGATCCATAGATCGTTAAGCATCCTCTCAGATTTGCGGAGTGTTGAATGGGCAAAGCAATGACTGATGCGTACCCGAACCTTGCCGCGGCGGCTCGCCATGGCGTCATTGAAGGATCGGTAGAGATATTTTCAACGTTCTGTATCTCTCCTGTCCTGATCGCGGTGAGGGTAGGGCCACTGCCATATGTAGTTTCTGCCCATGCGATGGGGGCAAGCACATGAGAGCCGTGCATATCACCATATTGTGCCAAGGGTTGCACATATTTCGGGCGTCCATCCTTCGCAAAAGCGATCCATGCCATTCGATAACCGCCGGTTTCGACAATCACCCGGCAGACTTCGCCGAGGATTTTCTGTTTGTCCGAGACCTGGAGCAACGTGGAATGGCCGTCCTGGACGACCTTAAAAGCGCGCGCACTTGCTCTGAGCGCAGTATGCGCCATGACTCGCGTGGTGATGTTGCGAAACTCGCAGGCAATCATGGCAAGTCCATCACAATCGTAGGTATGCAGTGATAATTCAACCAAGATACGTCGACCATCCTGCATTTGCAATGGAAGATTATCGTATCGGATGTACTCCTGCTCTTGCAGATTCGAAAAGATCTCTTCGCTCAGCCGACTGTCTTTGAACGCATCGATATCCCAGAACTTTTTCCCGAGCAGCGCTTCCCGTGTGTAGCCAAGCATTTGAGCCAGACAGAGATTGGCATCTTCGACTTGTATCGTCGAGGCGTTCAAAATCAGCAAACCCTCCCGGATGGCTTGAAAATGACACCGATAGCGGACCTCCGCGCCCGATGACGGGGCCATCTCAGGATTTGGAATTTCTGCTCCATTTTCCAAATTTCCCCCCAAGAAACGGCGACGCAGCAATTCAAATTTTGATATGAAGCCCATGACCCACACTCCTGAGCGAAATTACTCTCGGAATACATTGATCGGCCCACTGCAGGATGTCGCGAGAACCGGGTATGCCCTGATACTCACCATCTATTTTTCATGCTTGGAGACAATTTGAAGGGGAAAAAGCACAGGCATGGTTAACCGTAGTGTCGTCAAGTCTTTGCGATCAGAGGGACGTCCCAGTGAAAGATGTGTTGAGCGCTGGCACGCTGTCGTGTTGTCATTTCTCGACATTTTTTCCCCGTTGCGCCTGCTCGCTTGCAAGCCACATTGACCATCATCCATGATGGTGGGATAATTTACCACGCAGAAGGTCCTTCGACAAGTCCCTTTCTGTCACCATCGAAAGCTGGCCACTTTGGTTGTCGGATGTGGCCAGACCTCATCCTTCTTATTAGGGAGAAACGTATGAAACTTCGTCAGGCAATCACGGCATCCATCCTGCTCACGGGCGGAACACTCGCACATGCCGACCCGGCCCTTACGGCGGGAGCTTCGCTTTCCTTTTTCCAGGGCACGTTTGGCACGAACAGCAACATCGACATCCGATACGACTCCACATACGTCCAGTATGGGGACACCAACTGGCGGGTCAAGCTGATGGTTCCCTATGTTTCAGAAAGCGGACTCCCCAACGGGGCAACGCTCTCGGGCGGTGCCGTTGTCGGGGGAAGCGGGTCATCTCAAACCCATTCTGCGAGTGGCCTCGGGGATGTCTGGCTATCGAGTCATTACAAAATTTATCCAGGGTCCGGCCTGATGCCTTCAATCTCCCCTTATGCCAAGATTAAATTCGGCACCGCTTCTGCTGCGGATGGGCTGGGCACGGGGCGTAACGATTACGAAGTCGGCCTTGGGTTTCAGCAAACGATCGGCACTACATTGTTTCCGTTCGCGAATATCGGTTACCGCAAGGTTGGGAATCCCACGGGACAACACCTACGCAACATCGCGACCTATCAATTGGGGGCAAGCTATGTTGTCACCCAACGCAATATCTTCTCCGCCCTGTTCTCTGGCTCCCAGGCCATCACAGCAGGGGCTGCCGCGCCGGCCGATCTGATTTTGGCCTGGAACTACAACGTTACCCAGGCCGGCAGTGGCTTTCAGTTCTATGTGGACAAAGGGCTCAGCAATGGAAGCGCCAACTATGGCGTGGGCATCGGCGGGCAAATCGTGTTCTGATCATATAGTCCGCGTCCTGGAGAGCGCCCCCAGGCCGCCGCTTTGCAGCGGCTGCCCCCGAGGGGGATGAGAAAACTTGGGGCGGCCCTGCGTTTTCTCATGAGGGGAATGCACGCTCTCCCGGACGCGTCAGCTAACGATACATGGCAGGCGGTGACGTAACGTTCGGCGGCTGAACCATGGGCATAGCAGGGGGGGGCACGCTAGGAGCCTGGAAGGTCGGTGCGGTCATGCTTGGGGCCTGGTAGGTCGGCGCGACCACTTCTGGAGACGTCATGGCAGGGATTGCGTCCCTGCGGCCTGGCACGTCCGCGCCCGTTTGTGGTGGCAGTCCATAGCTCATCGGCAAGACGCCAACGATGATCTGATCGGCAGCAATTGTCTCCGGTGTGGCGAGCGTGCCGTGAATGACAACGAGATCTCCAGCACGCAAATGTGTGGCAGCACCGCCGTCGAGTAACTGCGCCTGCCCCCCCTGCACAAGGAAACCGTCGCAACTCCACCCTTGCGACGTCCGCTGCAGATACCCGACGAGCTGAATCCGGCTGCCGACCACCCCGACATCGTGTGGGATGGGGTCTATGGTCCGTACGGTCGGTACTCCATGCACGTAGGCGCCCCGCACGACAACATCCTGGCCAACAGCCAAGTCTTTTGACGGCGCGGGCCCGGCCGATAGCCATGTGCCATTGATTTGGATGGTGTGCGCATCAGGATCAATCGCCTCAATGCGTCCACGCAAGAGCATCGGGATCGACTTTTGCTGGGCATGTTTCGGGATCTGTGCGACGCGCAAGGCCTGCCACCGCCCGTCCGCCTGATGCAGCGCACTGACCTCCACCAAGTCTCCCTCCTGCAGTGCAGATGCCGGTAACACCGCTTCCGTCGCGGTGCGCACGAGCGTTGCTGCATCGATCTGGATCGTCTGGCCCAGGACTGTGAAGTGTGAGCCCCCTGTGTCGACATGGGTAATCAGGCCGATGACGGCATGCTCGATCCTTACATCCTGCGCAACGGGCTTGCCATCGGCAAGGGTCGCGCGTACCGTCACCAGATCGCCGCGATGCAGAGATTGTTCGGTGCTTGCAGTGCCATCGACTGCATAACGAGTCTGCGCAGAAAGGGCATATTCCTTGCCATTGACAAAGATGCTGCCGAATCGCTGGATCGGGCCGATCGCCACAATCCCCGTCCCCCCGATCCCTCCGGGGTCGATCCCGGTGCCGCCAATTCCGCCCGGATTCCCCGCCACCGCGCCGGGGCTGGCCAGCATGAGCAATCCCAGCACGGCGGCAAGCGTGCTTGCAACGACGGCCCTCAATCGATTAGTCATTCTCATGCGTGCCCCCGTTGTCTTCTGGAATCTCATCCGACGTCCGATCTTCTTCGTAGTAATAAATGCCCAGACGCATGCGCCGGCGCGGCCTGTTTGGATCTGGACCCTCGGCCTTGGATACGCGCTGATGGGCCTCTTGGAGAAGACGCGTTCCCATCGCTCTCAGATCACGGCGTACGCCCTCCATCGCGTCAGCCGGCAAATCCTCAAAATAGACGGCCTGCTCCAAGTAGGGCTCTGCGCCCTCCATGTTGTGCACTGCGCTTTGCAAATGATCTCCAACGTTGGCCCCCAGAAAGGCCACGCGGTCGTCGGAAAGGTCCGAGACATAGCCACTGCGCACCAAGCGCACGTTGTCACCATCCAAAACGACGACACCCGCTCGTAGCAGGTCATCCAAGATGGTTCTAGGGCGCATATCGGCCTTCACGAGCTTGACCAAGCCCTCAAAACTGGGCATGCCTTCTGCACGCAGCGGTAAGACTCTGGGCATTCCTGCCGGATCCCGATAGGCCTCGCTTGCGCTCCACGCGGCCACCATCTGGGCCGCGACGTTGGCCCCGTGCCGCAGCGCAATGCGTCCTGGAGCGGCGTGCAGTTCCAGACGTAGCCGGCGAACCTCCTTGCGATGAATGCCGCTGAGCAGACTGATCCGACTATCGGTCAATGGGCGGCCGTTGATCTGCCCGTAGTGACGGATGGCTTCACCCACATAGACGAACTTGAGCAATTCCGCCAAGGCGCCATAGGTCCAGCCTTGCCCGATCAGATAGCGCACAAAAGGGCGCAGGATGGACAGTGCAGCGGATTTGAGCGCCTCGTTCATGGGAGGAGGATACGTGAAGAGTTGACGTGGTAAATTTTACCACTAAGATAGACATAGATGCAGATCAGAGATCACAAGGATCCCTGGGACGGCATCGACTTCCTTCACTCTCTTTTGGAGCAATACATCATGTCTACTGCAAAGAAAGTTTCCTATCTGTCCGCCCTTGCTGCCGCCATTCTTGCCATCTCTGGGGCGGACCATGCCCAATTGGCTCACGCAGCCAACGGCGATCCCGGCGTGGCCCAAGCAACGCAACGCGCCAATGCCAACGCCCAGAACGGCCTAGCGACGGCGCAGATCGATGAGTCTTCCATGGCTGGTGCTGGCGTTGGTGCTGGCGTTGGCGTTGGTGCTGGCACTGGCACTGGCACTGGCACTGGCGCTGGCGCTGGCGCTGGCGCTGGCGGAGCGCAGGTCGATGGAGCCGTCAAAGCAGCTATCGGTCAACAGGTGAAAGAAAGGGGCCGCCTCGCCGTAAGCCCGGCGCAAGCCAATTCCAATGAGGTGTCCTCATCTGGCACATCGCATACTGTACCGGCAGCACGTATGACGCAGGAATCCAAAGCCGCAGACGCATACAGCGCGGCTTTCAAGCCCGTCGGCCAGGACCAAAACGGACAGAAAGCTGTGGCTACGCAACCCGGTGCGACAGGCGCGCTCTCCGTGACGGATAACCACACATCTGCCGTGCAGGCGCCGACCATGACCGGTAGCACCGATCGCACCTCGAGTGTGACCGTGCCCGCGGTGACCGCTCCGGCCGTGACCGTGCCCACGGTGACTACTCCGGCCGTGACCGTGCCCGCGGTGACCACTCCGGCCGTGACCGTGCCCGCGGTGACCACTCCGACCGTGACCGTGCCGAGTGTGCAGCGTCCCAGCATGTAATAACGCTTGTCATGCCGTCTTCAGTTCGCTCTGAAGATGGCATGTCTTGCGTGCATCTCTCGCGCAGCGGTCAAGCGGCCTCGATTGCAACCACGTCGAGGACTCTATCTATATAGCCCGGGTCATCCACACCACTTTCTGGGATTTGCTTCTGTACGGTCCCGCCTTCCAAACATGAGTACGCTCATCGTTTTTTCCCCCAATGAACCCGACCGCTCTATCCAACTCAAACCAGGTCGCCTGCTCATAGGGCGACATCGGCGCAACACCATCGTCTTGCCAGACCCCACAGTCAGCATGGTGCATGCTTTGCTGCAGCACACCGAGCCGGGCTGGTGGTGGGTCGAGGATCTGAGCAGCACCAACGGCATCTGGCTCAATGGCCGGCGCGTGCAGATCAGCCTGCTGCTGCCCGGTGATACCCTGGAATTGGGCCATTGCATTTTGCGTCTGCTGGCCCCCCAGTCTTTGCAAGAAAACCGAGCATCAGTGGTGCAGAACAACCGGGGCTGGATCAGCGAGGCCATGACGATCCCCGCTGATTTTGAGTCGACCGACCTCAGCCATCGCTGACCTGTTTGTGCGATGCGTGCCATTTTCGAGAAGAAGGCCCATCGAGAACGCGCCCAGGGAGGCGCGTTCTCGAAATCCATGCGTAAGCTCCCCCGCTGAGTAGACAGTCTGAAAATAGAGACTTCCGCATCTTCGAGGAAGAGAGCGATGAGGAAGTCGAGGTTCACGGAGGCCCAGATCATGTCGATCCTGGGCGAAGGGGAAGCAGGCCTGCCGGTGACGGAGGTCTGCCGCAAGCACGGCATCAGCACGGCGGCGTACTACCAGTGGAAGAGCAAGTACGCCGGCATGTCGGTCACTTCAGCCTGCGGCCATTGGCCAGGCTATCGCTGACGAAGTCCATGCTCCACACCTCATTGACGGTCGTGGCCAGTTGCAGCGGCACGCGCTCGGTCGCAGCACGCCGAGCCTTCTTGCGTTTGCGCACGGCGAGATGCGCTTCGCTGTAGAGCCGGTACACGCGCTTGTGGTTGACGCCGGGAAACGCCGGGCGCAGCAGATCGTGGATGCGCCGATAGCCGAAGCGGCGGCGCACCTGCGCAATCTCGACGATCTTGC
>JAJYPA010000428.1 GCA_021795795.1 Pseudomonadota bacterium
CGGGAGAGTCAGGGCGGGCAGGCCACGCACATCAATATCCATGCCGACCAGCAGACGAATGATACTGTCGTGGCGATGGCGGAGGCATCCAGCGGCGAGGTGCGCTTCGGATACTACACCAGCGTCATCCTGCTGGCCCATGAAAGCGAGAAGGTGGTCATGGACACGGCGCGGGAAGTCCAGAAGGTCATAGAAAATGCAGGCTTCGGGATCCGCATCGAGGATGTAAACGCGGTGGAAGCCCTTATGGGTTCCATGCCGGGCAACGTCTACGCCAACGTCCGGCGGCCGCTGATCCACACGTTGAATCTGGCGCATCTCCTGCCGTTCACCAGTGTCTGGCCGGGACCGGACGAAAACGCCTGCCCGTTCTATCCGCCGCACAGCGCGGTGCTGATGCACGCGAACACCGATGGCAGCACGCCGTTCCGGATTTCGCTGCATGCGGGGGACCTTGGTCACAGCGTGATTCTCGGGCCGCCAGGATCAGGCAAATCGACCATCCTTGCCATGCTGGTCGCCCAGCAGTTCCGTTACCCCAACGCCCAGGTCTTCGCGTTCGACAAGGGGTATTCCATGTTTCCGCTGGTCTCCGCCACCGGCGGCCAGCATTACGACATTGCGGGTGATGCGCACGATCTGGCGTTCTGTCCGCTGGGCATGGTGGATAAACCATCGGAGCAGTCCTGGGCGGCGGAGTGGGTCGAGGGACTGGTGATATTGCAAGGCATCGCGGTCACGCCTCGCATGCGCGACGAAATCTATCGCGCCATCGTCCAGTTAGGATCCAGCACCACGGAAATGCGGCAGCGGACCTTGGGGTCTCTGGTGACCATTATTCAGGACGACGCCCTGCGTAGCGCCCTCGGTTACTACACCCTGAAAGGCCCGGCTGGACATTTGCTGGACGCCGAAAGCGACGGCCTGGGTGAGGACATCTTCCAGGTCTTCGAGATGGAACACCTGATGAACCTGGGCGAAAAAATCCTGTTGCCCACGCTCCTGTATCTCTTCCATCGCATCGAGCAGCGATTCAAAGGTCAGCCGAGCCTTCTAGTTCTGGACGAGGCATGGGTCATGCTGGGGCATGACGTGTTCAAGGCCAAAATCCGGGAATGGCTCAAGGTCCTGCGTAAGGCGAATGTCGCCGTCGTCTTTGCGACACAGTCTCTTTCTGACTTGATCAAGTCCGGCATCGCGGACGTCATCTTCGAGTCCTGCCCAACCAAGATACTCCTGCCCAACCCGGAGGCCATGACGGATCAGTCGCGTCCGCTCTACGAATCCGTGGGGCTGAACCAGCGCCAGATCGAGATTCTGGCCAATGCCATCCCGAAGCGTCAGTACTACATGATGCACCCCGATGGGCGGCGCCTCTTTGAACTCGGCCTGTCCGGCCCGGAACTGGCCTTTGTCGGCGCGAGCGGAAAGGAGGACATCGCCCGCATTCGGGAGCTTCGCGACCTCTATGACTGGAAATGGCCGGCACAGTGGTTGCGGGAGCGTGGGCAGGCCAAAGCCGCCGAACTCTGGGATTCGTACTGATTCACGCACAACTTCAAATACAGGAGCTATTACCATGTTTTATTTCCATGATCCGTTGATGAATACCACGCAACCGCCTGTTACGCCGCCCGCGATTACGCGGGTGGCAGAAGCGCCGGCCTCACCACTCGCGCCGCCCAAAGGATGGCAGTGGGCGAACTCCAAATCCAGTTCGGCGGTTGCACCGGGCACTGTTGCACCGGGCACGGTTGCAGGTGGTGATGTGGATCCGGGAAAAAAAAGGGTTTTGTCCTCTCCCTCCACCCCATCGCCAAAACCGGCTCCAGCCCCGCACACGCCCGTAAACCCCTGCTCAGCGGATTCATCACCAACGACACCGGCCTGGCAACCGCCGAAGGGTTACATTTTGTGGACGGGGGGTCATCACACCGCCGCGCAGACCAAAGCCCAGCCATCGGCGGCACCGACAGCGGCACTTCCGGCATGGAGCATCGTCTCTTGGAAAAACCTTGCGCCGCGCAGCATCACGGGGACCAGAGAGGAGGCCATCTCCCAGGTCGAGAGCGATCTGGCGATGGCGGGCGTCCATCACCTGGACATCCAGGTCTACGACGCGGTGCATACCATCGTCGCGTTAAAAGCAAAAACATAAACCGCATGGGCGCGGTAAGCAGTCAGCAGGCCATTTCTGAAGTCAACCGGCAACTGAAAGATCGGTATCCTGGGCCGTGTGGCCCCCGGTACTGGCTGATGATTGACGAAGATGACGCAATCGTCGTGCGCGGCTGGCGGCTGGAAATCAACGGAACGCCCATGGGCGACCATCTGGCCGTGTGCCGCACACTGGATGAGGCGCTGAGCTGGATCGATGCGCACAGCGGCTAATAACCGCCCTCCCTTCACTTTCACGGATACCGCCTTTCGTGTCCGGTAGCCCGGAAATCGATGTCAGGGGTTGCCCCCTGCAAGGGGTACCGCCAATGCCCAACAGGCTCATGGCGTCCCTACAGACAAAAGGAAACCGGAAATCAGGAAGGAGACATGACATGGCTGTGGCAATCGATGAAATGCGCGCGCGGCTTCAGTTGCCGCCCACAAAATCCGCCAGCCTCTGGCGGGGGATGTATTCTGATGGAATACGCCTGGGCCTCTGGACCGGATACGACAAGTTCACCACGCCAGCCAGCAAGGAGGCCATCAAGAAGGGTGGCTTTGCATGGCTCGGGGAAAAGAAGATCTGGTGCGGGCCGCTGAACAAAGCGCGAGCCACCATCGAGGACCTTGCCCATGGTTGGCCGGGTCAACATCCGTTGGAGCAGGGCATGGCGATTCTGGAGAAGGCCATGCGACAGCCGGAACCCTTCTGGGCCATGGCCGTCCGGCCAAAGCTGGATCAGAAGCGCGAAAATGGACCATGGGTCTTTTCCTTCCCTTACGACCAGACCACTATCGCTTTTCTCAAGCGTTCGGGCCATGCGCGATGGGACGCAGCCACCCAGGCATGGGCCATCGAGGGAGAGAAGGAGGATGTCCTGGCGCTGCTGGAGACCGCCGCCATACCGGAGCGGTATATCGCGGTTCACGGCTTCGGCGAGCCGTTTCAGTTGACGCCAGCCGCCGGCGGCTGGACGCCATACCTGGTTGGCGTGGATGAAGATGACGTGGAAACAGAGCGGGTCAAGCTGGAAGTGGATGGCGCGGAGATGCCCCTGGAATCCAGCCTGAGTGCTGAGGAAAAGGCCAAACTCAAAGCCATGGAGGCGGCCAAGGCCGCGCGTGAGGAAGCCATCCAGCGGGCGTTCTATGAGCCCATGGCACTGTTGCCGGTGGAAGAAAGCGTCATCGCGGATATTGCTGTTCGCTGTTCCTTGATGCCCCACCAGAATGACGGCGTGCGTCACTTCCTGACCAGGACCTGCGCCCTCAACGGTGATGACATGGGCCTGGGCAAGACCCGGCAAACTATTTCCGCCGCCAGCCACCTCCCGGGTGGCAAGGTCATCGTTTGCCCGGCATCGCTCAAGGACAATTGGAGCCGGGAAATCAAGATGGTGATTCCCGACGCGGAGCCGTTCATCTTCGAGGACCGCTTGCCGGATGCTCAGCCGGAATGGTTGATTGTCAACTACGAGCGTCTGGCGGCACTTCTGGCGTTGCTTTCCGCTGACCATGACTGGAAATTCGTCGTCGCGGCCTTCGACGAAGCGCATTACTTGAAGGAGCCGTCCGCCCAGCGCACTCAGGCATCTTTTGACTTGGCCAAGCGTGCCGACCGCAAGTGGCTCCTGACCGCCACCCCCATGCTCAACAAGCCGGAAGAGACCTGGACACTGTTGAGGCTCTCCGGGCACCCGGCGGGAGATATCGACCTCAAGGAGTTCTCCGATCATTTTTCCAAGTCGCGCAATGACCGCAAGGGCCTGGGCGACCGGATATCGGAATGGATGGTCCGGCGACTCAAAGATGAAGTTCTGACCCTGGTAGGCAAGTACCGGCAGGAGCCGCTGCTTTCCGCCGATGATGACGACATGGCTGTGTATAAGGACTTCATGGATGACGATACGCTGATACCGCTCCAGAAGATCAACCTCGCCCGGCAGTGGCTAGAACAGGTCAAGCGCGGACCGATTCTGGAAATGATGAACGACCTGCAGCAGGACGCGAAAGCCATTATCTTCTGCAATTTCGAGGCGACCGTGGAATGGTTCATGAGCCAGTTGCCCAAGGGGTCTGCCGCCCGGCTCACCGGCAAGGAGTCCAGGAAGAAGCGGGATGTAGCCGTTCAGACCTTCCAGACCGATCCATCCTGCCGCTGGTTCGTGGCCAACATCAAGGCCGCTGGTGTGGGACTCAATCTCACTGCCGCGACCTATGTGTTTTTCGTCTCCCGGCCATGGACCCCAGCGGATCAGACGCAGGCTGAGGACAGGGCCTATCGCATCGGCCAAAACCGCCGGGTGGAGATATACATTCCCACCATCCCGGACACCATCGACGAGCAAATCAAGGCTCTACTGACAAGCAAGCAGGAGATCACCAGCGATGTGTTGGCTGGAGCTCTTGAGGCGGGCAAGAGGAAGAAGGAAATGGACGCTGAACAGGCTGCGTGATGCCGTATAGATAATGAACGCTTCAACCACCAAAGGAGTAAATAATGACCAAACCACTCACCCCGGAACAGAAAGAGCGCCGGCGGAAGTTTCGTCGGCGGATGCGCGTCGAGGCGCATTTCATTCGGATCCGTGTTCAGGTGCGGCGCATGCTGAAGGAACGAACGGAAGGCGCGGGAAATGGCACTTGGAATAACTGAATCTTAAAGGGGCCAACCGGCCCCAGGGAGTATGAAAATGAATAACGCGCCCCAATCATCCTGCGTCACCACCGAGACCATCCCAGGATTCAAGATCATCCACACCCTGGGCACGGTCTACGGCGTCTCGGTCAAGAGCCGCAATTTTGTCGGCAACGCCCTTGGCAATCTCAGGGCGACCTTCGGCGGCGAACAAAACGGATTCGCCAATCTGGTCTCAGCTACCCGCCAGGAGGCCATCGCGTCCATGCTTCAACAGGCGGACGGCATCGGCGCCAATGCCGTCATCGGCATGCGCTTTGATTCCGGAGAATTCGACTCCGGCAAGGGCCAGAGCATGGAGCAGGTGGTGGCTTACGGCACCGCAGTGGTGCTTGAGGCGACTCAGTGAACACAGCGGATCGTGAAATTGTGGCTCGGTATTTTCAATAAGCAACGGGGCCACACGCCCCTTGCCGGGTGCGAACCCAAAGGAGACTCACCATGATGAAGACCAACAGAAACCGCACCATCGCCAGCATGGCTGCCGCCAGCATGGCCGCCGTCACCCTTTTGCTGACCGGTTGCGCCGGGAACCCCTACATGACCAACGCCCAGACCGCAGATGCTACGGGTGGGGCGCTCCTGGGCGCGGTCGCGGGCGCCGTCATCGGCAACCAGACCGGCGCGGGCCTCGCCGGGGCGGCCATCGGAGCCGGTATCGGCGGGCTGGCTGGCGCAGGGATGGGCAACCAGCAACCACCGGAATATCAACAGCCCTATCAGCAGCCGCAGTATCAGCAACCCGGATACTACGCGCCGCCGGTCAATAATCCACAATGCCCGACGGGATATACCTGTGTGCCCACGGCGCCGCAGTACCAGCAGCAGTACCCGTAAGTCAAAGGAGATAAAACATGACCACGCTTCCAATCATGTCCCAACTGCTGGACTTGCCGGGGCAACTGATGGCAGCCCACCCGGTCGTCGGGGCGTGGTCACCATTGATTGTCCTGACGGCCTGGGTCCTCTGGTCCCTGGTCATGATCGGCGGGGACTTCATCCAGATCATCACCTTTCGAGCCAGCATTTCCCGGCTCTTCGGTGACCTCTTCCGCTTTCTGTTCTTCACCCTTTTCATGCTGGGCGCTTTTGTAAGCGCCTGCGTCTGGTCGTTTTCGGTGTTGTTCTAGCCCTTCAATCCCATTGCTGTCCTCCTGCCAATTCATCCTCATGAGGTGGTGTTGGGGTGGTGGGAAGAGGAAGGAGCGTCGCTCCGACCCCTTTTCTTTCCCCATCACCCAAAACCACCGTCCACGCAAAACCGCCGCCTGCGCAAAACCCTTCCATGGTTCAAACCCGCATCAGGTCCTAAAGCGCCCTTACAGATAACAGGAAACGCTATTCATACGGGAGCCTTGCCATGAACATGAAGAAACAGCGCAACACCATACTCATCTCCGCCATCGTCTTCGCCCTGACTCCGGCTTCCGCCCTTGCCGGTACCATGACCGGCGGCGCCACCTTTCCAGAGCAGATTGTCCAGGAGGTTACCGAAGTCCAGCAACTGGCCCAGCAGGCTCAACAAGTGCAGGAGCAGATCCAGATGGTCTACCAGCAGGCTATGAATCTCAAGAATCTGCCGACCCAGATGTGGTCCAGCGTCTCTGGTGACCTCAATAATCTGGTGAACATCGCCGGGCAGGCGCAGGGCCTTTCCTATGCAAGTCAAAATATCGCCAGCCAGTTCACCCAGACTTATCCCCAGGCGAGCAGCATCGGCAATAACTACGGCCAGCAGATGCAGACCTGGACTACGGCTACTAATAGCCAGATCCAGTCCATGTTGCAGCAGAATCACTTGCAGGCAAACCAGTTTTCTTCTCAGCAATCGGCACTGCAGGCCATACAGAACGCCAGCCAGTCCGCCGGCGGCCGCATGCAGGTCCTGCAGGCGGGCAATCAGATCGCCGGCATGGAAGTCAACCAGATTCAACAGTTGCAGCAGGAAATCATGGCTGGCAATTCGGCCATGGGCAGCTATGAAGCGCAACAGGTCAACCAGCAGCAGCAGGCAACGAACGGTGTCAATAATCTGTACGCGCAGGCCGCCTCGAATCTGGGACCCGTCCCCACCCAACTCCCGCAAGGTTCTCTGGACCCTGTGCCGTGAGAGAAAAAAACCGCTCGGTATTTCCAAGGGGTGCGGGCAATGACGCTCACCATGAAACAGACCTCAACACGGAGATTCAAATGAACACAAAAATTACAAGCATCGCCACCATCGTCACTGTTCTGGCTCTTGCTGGATGCGCGCACAGCGGCCCGCACGGCGGACACAGTGAAAAGTGGTATGAACAGCATACGGCAGCCAGGCACGCGGAAAACAAGTGGTGCGC
>JAJYPA010000046.1 GCA_021795795.1 Pseudomonadota bacterium
AGACCAGATCCGTCGAGGTCCAGTTCGAAATGCCAGACTTCCCTGTCCGACCCGCGGCCGGAGAGATTCACCTTGTCCAGCAGAACGGCGGGGAAAGTGGCATGGCTCGAGTATCCCTGTTTCGGAACGGGGGCCGGAAGCGGTGCTGCCGGAGAGGACTTGCCGGTGGTGAGGGTCCCCAGGACCTGCTCCATCCAGCATATGGCATCCTCTTCATAATCGACGTCACAATCGACCCGGGGGAGAAGGCGCTCGGCGCCGGCGGAAGCGAGGGCAACATCGAACGCTTTCCCCGCCTGACAAAACTTGGGATAGCTGGCATCGCCCAATGCCAATACGGCAAAGCGGCTGTCGTGCAGATCCGGAACCGGTCCATCGGTCAGTGAAGCCAAAAGCGTGCGGGCACTGTCAGGCGGCTCACCATCTCCGTGCGTACTGACAATAAGCACGATGATGCGATCCCTCCGCAATTTTGCGCGACCATACGACAGCATGTCTTGAACATTGGTTTGCACCCCCACAACCCGAGCCTTGGTCGCCAAAACCTCCGCCAGCCGCTTGGCGTTACCGGTCTCTGTGCCAAACAATATGGTGACCTTTTCTCCGGTATCTCCCCGTATTTTTTGGGCAGGGGCGCTTTTTCCAAAGCCTGTCAGATAACCACTGGCCCACAGCAGTTGTTCGCGGTTCAAGCCCTCTGCAAAACGTTGCAAGTCTTCTTGCTTTCGGGAATCCAGCAGAAAATCCGATTGATTAATCAATTCCATCGCAGCACCATTTTATTGTTTGCCAATGCTTAGCCATTGCCTCTGCCCTGCGAAAATCAAGAGGAATAGACCATTAAGGCTTTTGGCGTAGCATCTGACGTGATGTTGTGTATACGGGACCGATCAACCATATGCGCAATCAAGGCAATTTCATGGGCCACGCAGTATTGCCTCCTTGTCAAACCCCATTCCCGCAATTCATCGAGATCTAACCCCACTTCATCGCAGGGAACTTCGAGCTCCTTGCAGGTTTTGCTATCGTTAAGAAAACCGGCCATTTCGCAAATTTGGTTGTTACCCAGTGCTGCCAGCGCCATAGCCAAGGAAAACGGACCCAGTCCTGTCAGTTGCTCACCAATAGCGATAGTGGCGGCGTCTAAGCTACTTTTCCCGATAAGAACCGTAGCTCGTTTGAGGGCATCTTGACGATTGATGATCATCTTCGGTACTCCTTTTCACACTATTTCTTTATGAATGAGCGCGTGGGTCAGTTCGCATAGGCTCTTTAGGCCTCACCGTGATCTGGTACTGCCGCCGGTGCAGATAGCTAGCCTCATGCGAGCTGAGATGGCTTGTCCCTTCCTCACCCTGGCAGAAACTCGTCAGGGACAAAGTCTAGTCGAGGATGTACAAAAGCTGAAAGACTGATATGTTATATCTATATGCCTATTAGTTAGAATAATCATGATGCCCATGAACCTGCCCGATTAGTACCGGTCTTCACACCCTCATCACACGCGCCGCAGAACGGCAAGACCGTACCATGATGGATTTTGTTGTGGCGGTTGTCCGGGATGCCGCACAACCGGCCATTGAGCAGGCTGAGGTCATTCGTCTCTCGCTGGTGGACCAGGAATACTTGCACAGATAAGATCTGTGTAACGATGGCCGGCTGCCCGTCACTGCTCCCGCGCCACCTGCGATCGCCGCGATCCGATTGAAGGGTAAGGCCAGATCAAGAAAGGCGCCTTGTTTTTTAGTGTTTACAACTGAGGTGTGATATGCGTGTGCGTCATGTGATTATTGCGGCATTGATAGTTACAACTATGGGTTTATCCGGATGTGCTGTGCGGCCACCAGAAAAAACCTTGGTAATTGGAACGACTTACACGGCGGCATTATCTATGGCCATGCTTAAATTCAAGGTCTTATCCTACAAAGGGGATGGTTGGTATACCGTTCAACTAATCGGTAGCAATATGGCACCTTTTAGCACCACTAAACCAGCGATGATCAATTCACATGCACTTTCTATTCTGCAAAAAATTAGCGGTGATTAATTCATTCGCAGTAGCCCGTCATCCGGCCGCCGCGCCATCCATAGAGGCCACTCCGGCGTCCGGCCAACAACCCTCCGAACAGTCCACGCAAAATAACACACGGCAACCCTGCCATCGGCCACCGAACCATAGACCAGATCACAGTCATTTTTCTGGCCAATCTTTCCTATACAGTCTTTCTTCCTGCTCCTGGTGCCGCAGATAGTTTTCATAGGATGGGATCATTTTCAGCTCCAGGCCGATGAATGGGCGCGGCTCCGCCAGCACTTTCGCCCGGTAATCGGAAAGTTCTGGGTGCCGTTCCAGAAACGAAGCCATTTCCCCTAGTTTATTTGGCGGAATGGGCTTATATTGATCATAATGATCCTTGGAGAATGCCACACGGGGGGCTTCCAGTGTCATCCATATGATGAGAGATACCGCTATGGACAGAACATGCGGGTGGAATGATCCCCATATCAAGTAAATGGCCGATGCCGATATCGCAGCCGCCATAACAGAATAGATTAGAAGAGTCAACGTGATTATTTTCTTTTTTCTTTCAATCTCCGCCATGGTCAGTGGTTTCTCGTAGAAGTTCATAGCATTCCTCCAATCTTGCGAGTTAATTATTTCCGCGCAACTATATATTGGCATGCGTTGGGCGCGGAAAAAATGCGTTGGCGCCCGTTATATGGGGCTTCCTCTAAACAGAGTGCCTTTCAAGCCGTCAAGTGTTATAGCACTTGGCCATGCACTTCGGAGAAGAGCTATATATATTTCAAGTAGCTGGCAATTAACGCCAAAGGTTGCACCCTCCCTCCACGAATTTGGCCATCAACATTGCTCGTCTCAAATTTATGTTGCCATTTACCTCTAACTGTTCACCCACTCGGGGGTTGTGGTGAGATTGAAGCTTCCGCTGAGAATGGCTCTGGCCGGATCCATTGCAGCCCAATAACGGTGCCCACACAGACGTAGCACAGCATTGGGCAATAACTGGGAGTCATGGGGTTCTTCAGAATTGAATTAGGCAAGTACATCATTTACAGCCTCGCTTATCGAAGATTTTTCATTCGAATCTGGGGGCCAGCTGGGCAGCAGGCGCTGGCAAGCGCGGGCAAAGGCGCCCAAACGCCGACCCGTATAGAACCAATGGCAACAGCGCCGTGTCTCTTCCACACTGCTCAGGCGTCGGCCGTCGAATTCTCGGCCAGGGTAGATCAGATATTCACCAGGGAAAGTGAGTAAGCGTGAAGTGATACTCTGGTAAAGTTGTGCGATGTTGCCAACCTGCGGGGCGCAGCTGCCTACGCCACCGGCGAGAAGTGTTTCACCCGTGAAGAGACGATCTCGCCACTGGTAGGTCACCGCGCAGGGGCTTTGCCCGGGCGTATGGATAACTTTTAAGGTTTCCTCGCCGAAATACAGGGTGTCACCTTCTCTGGCCCGCAAGTCGGCGTGGACACTGGGTGCCAACTCATGCAGAACTACGCGCCCATCGGTGGCGGCTTTTAAGGCTAAGGCCGTGTGGTCGTGATCCAGATGGATACAAGTTACTAAAATATACTGAAGCGAAAATCCTCGCCTCGCTATTAACTCAAGCAGGGATTCAACGACAGATAGCACTGGATCGACCACAACCGCCATGCGTGTCACTGGGTCAGCAAGGAGATAGCTGAGCCTTTGGGTCTTTTGGTCATAAAATTGACGGAATATCATGAGTACCTTGAATTCCTCCCTGAGAGTAGCCGCACCGACACGGCCGCCGAAGTGCCATAGGCCGCTCTGCGCAGAACCAACAGAAAATTTGATGGAAGTATAAACTGAAACAGAGTGCGCAACCAAGGAGCGAAGGCGACGTGGGGTACCGCGGTGACGGCCTTACGGGGTTGGGGGAACGGTGCAAAGTCTGGTCGCGGAAAAATCAGGTTTACTCGCTGCGCCCCTTATCCTTCACGGATAAATGCTGGGTACCATTTTTTCGAGCTTGGCGCCCTCTGTAACCCGGCCCGGAAGTTGGGAGAATTGACCGTAGGGTATCCCTCAATTTTTGGGATAGATGCTGCCGGTTTGTCACAGATGGCATGGATGCCTCCCCCTACACAGGACCGGCAGCGGGAGCTTCAGAAGGGAGTCCTCGCTTGAACCGGACGGCATCAAGGTAATGGGATGAACCCCTCCTTCCCCTCAGCCATGGTCCGATGCCACGATGAGGGGGTCCACTTAGGAAGGAGGATCATCCCGTGAACGAGGTTAAGACCATTGGCATTGATTTGGCAAAGAATCTATTCGCGATCCACGGCGTTGACGTTGCCGGAAAGCCCATATTCCGCAAAATGGTACGCCGGGGGGAACTCTTGGAAACGCTGGTGAATATACCGCCCTGTGTGATCGGTATGGAGGCTTGCGGCGGATCTCACCATTGGGCACGGGAAATAAAAAAGCTGGGTCATGAGGTACGCGCCGTCACTGTGCGTAACCAGACCATCGCCCTCTTATCTTAAATGTGGTAATAATGCAATTAACCTACGCCGTGATATCAATCCCGTACTTATTCTCACCCCGCCACTTTCCGTCTGGTATATTATGGCAGGGGTTCCAGTTATATCCAATGATCTCATGATAGCGAGGTTGTTACGAAGTTTTTTTCTTGTCGCGCCGCTAGCTATTGATTTGGGTAACGTGGCAGTATTTTCGCTACGCAATGCATTGCCCACGACTTTTTCAAAATGCTGCAATGCGGACAGCGGATGCGGGGCCTGCAACCAGGCTGCGGCTTCGCCGAGACTGCTAGGAGCCAACAAGGCCACAGGTATGTATCTCACAGTTAATTTCCCAGAGTTGATCAGCTGTACCTCGTTTTCGTATAGTACATGGCAATATGGGCAATTTGGATCCTGAACATCATAAATAATAGGACCATGTGTTCCATCCTGAATATATGTAGCACGATGCGGTAGCGTTTGAGTCCATAATATATTTGATTTAACATTATCATGTTGCGCATCCTTGGCCATGGCGATGCCTATGCTTAGCAGGCACAGTGTACAGAACATCACAAATGAGGTCATGCTAGTTCCTTAAGATATCCGTTATCCTGCGACCAACCAGATCGATGCCATTAGAATAAAAAAGATTTACAGAGAGGCAAACAGTGTCGGTAGGCACTGTGCTTTTCATGCTGCTCATTTATTGACTATTAGAGGATACATTAGTCTTCGCTATCAACAAAAAGGTGCGTTTCTGGGTCATGTAAAACATCTTCCATCCATCGCCAAAAGTGCCAACTTACGAGACACATTGTCGGCAATGATAGCGCCATCATTGCTATCCCGGCAAAGCGTTGGTCTGATAGCGGAGTTATCCCCCAAAGCATATGGGATGACTTCATAGGATTCATGGTTGTGGAACTCCAGAACCACATCCCACCCATTCCCATCATGGTCAACTCGGTTACAAATACATAGCCTGCTTTTTGCAAATGATTTCTAAAATTTGGTAATGATGGAAAAATTTTAAGAGACTGCATCCATAGCACAACCCCCACAGCAAGATACATTCCGGGTAACAACGTGAATATAACGCTGTATTTTAACCCAAGATACATCTGGCTTGACATACTCCACAAAACCAACAATAACAGCAGAGTCATGCCGGTCACTGCCGGACTGTGCACGAACCTAAAAAGCCCATATAAATAGCGCTTATTATTGTTAGTAACGGCCATATTAAATGGCAGCCCCAACACTAAAAGTGGTGCTGCCAGCTCGAATTCGCCCATTAACTTTATAGTGTAAACGGTCATAGATCTATGAACCAAAAAGTTCATTGGCGAATTCCATAGAATAATTGCCAGAAGCAGCCCGGCAACAAATGACCACATCTTCCATTGCGGCCACTCAATATGCGGTCGTCCTTTAGCAAAGTGGCTGTCATACTTATAAAGGTATTGCCCCATAACTGCCATTGCGGCCAATAATATAATAGGATTTATGTACAAAAACCAGGAGGTAGCATAGCCATGCTTTCCCCCCGCCATAAAAAATCCAACAGCATACATTGACAACACTGCCAATATTGCCGTCGTGGCGATTGCTTGATGTGCCATAAGGCCTTTAATCCATACAAGCATATTCACTGGCGTTTTCTTCATGTTGACACCTCCACTCTTAATTATGCACCTGCCATTCATATGTCCTGGCCAAGGCTGTGCGGGGTAGGACAATCTGGTAACGATACTGCTGCACCTCAGGCAACATTGCCCTGAAAGTATCTGGTCTGCGATTTCGGCATGGCAACCCAATAGGCCAAGAATGATACTTTCAAGTACATCAATGCATCCGCCGGAATAAGAGATGGCATGCCATATTGCTGAATATGGGAATACTGTTTGCTTTTGTGGCTTTTTGTAGAATTAGTAATCATTTTATAGCCGAGCATCTTCGCCGGACAGGATAGCGCACCAACTGACAGGATATTTCGCTTAGCACTCCTGCTATTTTTTGAGCTCATTCCGCTACGATTCGTCGATGTTGGGCATTTTTAATGCCGTTCCAGCATACTATCTTGATGAAATGTGAAAGACACTTTGAGCGACCTAACTGTGATTATACATAAAAAGACCAATAAATACCATTTTCAAGCAATTGAAATGACTACCGCGGGCAATGAAGCGTTGGTTTCCGACGCCCAAATTATACATCCGCTTCGTGCTTGATAAAAATCAGCATATCACCGCGCTCTAATGCACAACACAATCAACCTTCTCCTTGACGACCATACCCATTTGCACATAACTGCCATCACCCGCATGCCGTAATCCCACGCCAAAAATAAGTTATACCCCGTCGTGTCGGGGCGGGAACTGGACTGCGGCGACCCGCGCCGCCACCAGGACTGCTAATAGGGCGGCGATAGCCAAGAGTACCGGCGAATCCATGCGGTGAGCGTAAAGACCAATAAACATCTCGCGCAAAACGAAAACGATACCCACCTCGGCCAGCACTCGCAAGCGGAGGCGATGAAACTCCAAATAATCTGTAAAGGTGCGGAAGAGTTCAATGAGGACAAAAGTGGAGAGCACATCAATGACAAGGCTTTGTCCGAGACTCTCAACGAGGCCGTGGACATGCGCGACGCCCTGGACGGCAGCGGCATCGCGCAGAGTGCTCACTGCAACCACAAAATCATAAACCAGACCAGCCAATGCACCCAGCAGGGTGAGCAGCATAACAAAGATCAAGGCTATAACAATGAGATCCAGCAGCTTGCCATAAAAACGCAGGGTTCTACCTCGAGCCCCGGACACCAACTCTCTCGGCACCATCCCATTCCCCTTTTGCCGTTCTGGCATAGACCAATCCGAAGTCCTTGTAGGCTGACGCAAGTAGGACCGCGCGCATTACGGCCACGAAAATTCAGATGTGAATCATTTTTTATCTGTCAGCAAGATAACTATCCTTTCGGATCATGGCCGCCTCGTTGTTGACATTCCAGGATCTTTCAGAGAATCCGCCATCTCCATAGAAAAATCGATAGCGTTCATGATCTCCCGGTGCCAGCTACCGCCTCTTTGGAGAGAAAAACGTCCCGTGAATCAGTCTTTCCGGGAAGATATAGCTGAATAAACTCTGCTCTCCAACCTTCATTTCGCGCATGCAATAGATCTCCTGACTTCCGTACTATGCCCATTATACCATGGATTTTTTGAGCATCCCCAAGATTTATCCACCGCTGCCATTAAAGCGACATGTGTGTCCAGAATTTTCGGGATATATCTCAGAGATTTTTATCCATCTTTCCTTATCAGCCATCTGTACCTTGACGATTGGCACCCTTATCTTCACAACCATACCACATTGGGACTGATCGCCAATTTTTATGTGTTCACGGAATTTCACTATTTCAGCAGACAGCTTGTCATCTAAGTTGGGCGCTTCGTTTTTTGGTGTACTAGCTACCTGGTGTTGATGATCAGGTATTTCATTGGAACGCATTATAACTCTCGACGACTGTTTTTCCGGTAGGGCGGAAATTTTTTGGATATCCTGCTGAGATGCGAGTCCTTCGTAATAACTCGCTTGTCCTTTATCTTCAGACATCGCACACCCGGAGAGCATTTGCACAATAATAAATGCTATAGTTAATTCAGCTATTTTTGCCATTTTCTTTCCCTTGTAATGTGGTGATTATATTGTTATCTGCAATACTTCCAACAACCTGCCATCATGACTAACAAGGTTAGCACCCTCACCTTAACGGCTTCCGCCTGCTTTGCCTCGCAAATGACAAACACCAGTTCTGCGCCGAAACGAAACAGCCGGTCTTTGTGGCTGATGGCCAACCGACCAAGACGGCTGCCACCTCATCCAGCAGTCGCTTCCGCCCTTTCCTGTGGTAGTTCAGCCTAAATCTAAATCGGCAACAACCCCGAAGGCCTGTCTCTGCTGGGCACAATAGCGTTTCTGAACCTACTTCCGCCGCCCTCCGTCCCGCACTTCTGCTCGCGAGAGGTACGAGCATGAGCAATGGTGCATCGCTAGTCTGGCCCTGCATGAAACACATCCTCGCCTGAGCTTGGACAGGTCACACCGGACAACGCTTCTCAGCAATGTGTCGTGTCAGTAACCGCTGCCTATCTCCCGCCGCCAGGGCATCGTCATAAGCGCCCCAGCAGCACTGAGATGCTTCACCTATCGCCACCAATCTGGCCATATCGTGTATGTATAAGTGAGATTTTGTTATATTTCAAGTGAACTGCTTAATTGTTCAAGCAGAATCCTGCGATTAAATTCGGAGGCTGACGCAACATGGCGTATCTGGATGATTTTACATGGCCATTTTCCCAGATGATAAGCCTGATACGGAGCCCCAGGCTGGGGGCATAAAAAAGCCGGGGAAGACTCACCCGGCAAGTAAGGAGGAGGTACTGCACGACAACGTTGAAATAAGCAGGCCCGTCTCATCGGGAATCAGGCGAATGGACCGGAACAACTTTGTGGCAGATTGAAAAACGTCCTTATATGTCTGGGGGATGATCCACAATGGGTTGTTTCATATTAATCTATCCTGCTTGGTTCGGAGTTACTCAAACTATTCCATAAACTAGGCACAACGCTATTGCAGTATGCGCTATCACTGATGTACACATAATCAATGAACTTGGTGCCCGCCGCAATCCAGCAGTCACAACAAACCCAATTTAATATGGGCGACAGCGGATGCGTCCATTTAAGAAAATCCGACATGTAGGCGCATGATGCCGACCAGAGCA
Source organism: Pseudomonadota bacterium (assembly GCA_021795795.1). The sequence goes on from JAJYPA010000046.1 coordinate 9,303, forward strand.
TCCGGATATGTTGCACTGGGATGAACCACATACTGCAGATCCGTTTGCAGATATACTCGATGGATAAGCCGCGCTGAATAATAGCCCTCAAAATCCGTTTCGGCATTATATGGCGCATCCCGCAACCAGGCCCGGGCCATACCTATGCCCACACTGTCGCCTGGTCGCGCCATCCAGAAATGCCGTAAACGCAATCCTGCGCCCATATACCAAGGCAGGACATTCACCGGATTGGGTGCCGCCTCAAACTCTAAAAAACTCCCCCAATCCATGCCATCCTGTGTCCAGCGGTACTCTCCAGTAGTGTAAACACCGCTGGTGTCATTCCCTAGCGTCGCCTGGTATTGTGGTAGCTGGCGGTTACGCCAACCACCCACTTTCACGATATACTTCCCGTCACCCAAGGAGCCGTTCCTATCGGCTTCCAGCCAGATCATATTCCCCCGATGTGCAGGATCCATGAAGGGATGAATGGCATCCCCCTCGAAAGCACCCGCCATCCCCGTCCAACCGCCAGCGCTATAACTCCCCATCACCCCCAGACTGGAAAAAGGGTAAGAAGAAGCTCCCGGCACGTTGACCCCCATCGCCGCCCCAAACCCATAAGAAACATTCAGGAAATCACTCGCCACACCGGTAGAGTCGAAATAATCATTGGCACTGATGAGCCCTGCCCGCAACGTGGCATTATCTATATTTTGGCGGTAGTACAGCTTATAGAGCGCGCCCCGGTTGAGGCCGGTGAAGGCGTTAACACCCTGGGTATCACCCACGTAGTTCTCCGGATTGCCATTCTGGATCGCCAAAAACTCTGTGACAAATCGCCCGCCATTCCACCAGCCGGCGCGGCCGGTATTGAAGGCAAACCCGGCCTTACCCGTAGCGTTGCCCACGGCACCCGGGGCGATTCCCCCAGAAAAATTATCAATGCCCTCCAGACTGAGGTGTAGATTCCAGGAAAAGGCCTTGCTCAAACTGTCGGCATCCGCCGTCGATGCCGATAGGCAGGTTGAAGCAAGCATCCCCAGACAGGCCAGACAGACTGAACGACGCGCACGATGCCGTTTATATGGATTATTCATGTGCTCACCCACATCAATGACCAATGGCTATCAGAGTCCCGCCGCTCGTGCCGATATAGACACTGTCGCCCTTGGGCACCGGACCGGTGACCACGTTCTTGCTTTGATAGGTCCATACCATGCGCCCGCTCTGCGCATTGAAGGCCATAATTTTGTGATCATTTACTTTAAGTACTGCATCGCCTTGCCAAAGTACTGGTTGTGACTTAGGAATGCCATGCAACGCACTGCGCCAGAGCACTTTGCCAGTTTTTGCGGCAAGGCCCAGCAGACTCCCATCCCGTGAGGCGACAACCAGGGTTTGCTTGGCCATGACCGGAGTGTAGGCGGTGTAGTCGGCCATCTGGGCATACCATAGTTGCTTCCCAGTTTCAGCCGAGAGGGCGTAGACGCCGCGGTCCCCCGCCCCGGACGCAATAAATGCACGATCATGCCAGATGAGTGCGGTTGTATTAATGGGTCCGCTGGTCGTGAAATTCCACAGCGTCGCGCCTGTCGTCGTCGAATACGCATGCACGGTGCCACCCCGGTTGCCGATGATCACCTCATGCTTCCAAACGGCGGGTTGCGCCACAAAGCCATAACCGGTTTTCTGCTGCCAGCGGATTTTTCCGGTTTTATCGAAGAGTCCATAGACGCTGTGATCGGCAGAACCAAAAATGACGGTGTGATCTACCACCACTGGTGCCGTCAATTTGGCGCCATCTCCTGCAAATGCCCATAACCGGCGGTTTGGAATATTCCCAACCGGATAAAAGGCGTACAGGCTATGGCCATCCGTCTGTGCAAAAAGCAAATGATGCTCGTAGTGTGTGAGATGACTGCACATGCACTCCGGCGGCTCATGTCGGGTGTAGTCCCATATCAACTTGCCCGTTTTAGCCTCAATCGCCCGCAGATAATGGGTGCTGCCCACATCAGAAGCAACCAGAACTTGCGCACCTCCTAGAGTCACGGGCATTAGAATCGCCCCACCTGTTGTGAATCGCCAGAGAATTTTCCCATTTTTCGCCGCGAAGACGTTGGGGCCTTTGGATTGAGCTGTGGCGAAATAAACTGTGCCATCGGCTACCCGAGGTGGGTTGTAGATCGGCGCATGGACATCGACCGACCACTGCACCGGTACAGCGGCTATGGCCGCCGACGTCATAAGTGACGAAAAGATCATCATTGCCAAGGCAACGTTATGTCTAACCTGCATGGGAATACCTCGTTGTTAGGGGCTGGCGGCGCATCAGTAAAGGCTGTTTTGATATCATGTAAGTCACACGCATATTACACGCTGCGCGGCACTTGTTAACTGCGGCAAATTGTCGCACCGTCACGCAGGGCTTATACGCCATAATACTTAAGCTAACCAGAATACGCTAAATAAGTGTCAGGCTCTGCGCGCAGATGGATGGGGGTCTCCCCAGAAAACGGAAAAATCGTACGCCAAGCCTGTCCGCCATTTGATGACGGAGGCTGCGGCGCAAACAGGTCAACCCGCCCAGGATCTGTCCTTCATCCACGCGGTTCGCGTCCTCCATCGCCGCCTCCTGGCAGCCGGCGCTATTCCTCCCTCGGGATCGGGCCACACGCAGCGGGAGGAATCCGGCGATCGGCGAAACCATCCAGATACCCGCCAGGCGCGGCGTATGTTTCAAGGCCGCTGTAGATCTCCAGAAAACCTCAGCCACAGCAAGAAAACATCCGTTGGCGCTGCTGCGCGGCAAAACCACATGACCCGGTCTGCGGTTCTTTCCGCAACCCCATAAAGCGCCTACAATAAAACGCCTACAATTGAAAAAGGGGCTCAGCGGGGCACATCGTAAAACGCAGGGCATAAGGCAAGATTTACACCATGAAGCTCCCTGTGGAATACGAACAGGAAGATGCTGGTCGCTGGATAGCAGCGATACCGCAAATACTCGGCGTCGTGTGCTATGGCGTGTCGTGTAACGATGCAGAGCGGCCAAGGTGGAAGCCTGAGCACTCAGAGTCATCCGCCGACTGCCTTGATGAAAGTGAAATGACAGCATCTCCAATCACCATTGAGACAATGGAAAGTGCCAAGCATGAACCAATGGCCGTCTTTGAAGGCACGACTTGTATTGGCGGCGCCCGTTCGGATTGGTTGGCGAGTCAAGCGGCGAGCCGGATCACACCGAATCCCCAACCGCCCAGATTGGCCGGATGTAGTGTTCGCATTTCACGACGGGGAAAGGAAATCGGCCCCAAAATGCTGGCGCGATTAGTCAAGCGCAGGGGGCTAACACCGGAGAACATACGATGAGCTTCATTGTAATATCCCAACTTGGCGGCCTCAGCGAAGACCACGGAACCAGCAACATCAGGGGTTCTAGTCCCGCTGGCCAAGACCGCATGAGACACAACGATGCATAAGGTCTGGTGGCGTCCAACCTAAATATGACTCAACATAACGATGGATAGAAAAAATGAAGAACGTGATCTCCCCGAAGAATATGAAAAGAATAATTCAATATGCCTTACTGATGACCTATTTTATTATCTTCTCGTCATCAGCCCTGGCTTCTGACAAACGGCAAGAACTTTGGAGTCGGCTGAAACATGCAACTTATATTCAAATGGGTTCAGGGAAAACGATAATTTATGACTTTTTCGACCCTAACTGTCTATATTGTGCAAAAGCATTCCAATTGGAACGCCCGTTCATCGATAAGGGCCAACTCACCGCTCGCTACGTGCCGGTAGGTTTCCTCACCGACTCCAGCTTCGGTAAAGCTGCCGCCATTCTTCAGGCACAAAATCCACAAGAAGCCATGACAAAGAACTACATGGGGCTACTCAAAACCGGAGATGCGGCGATCTCATCTGCCACGGCCACGGAAGCCACTCATTCCGCGTTGCGGCAGAATGAGCGAATTTTCATAAATACCGGTGCCACCACCTTACCAGAGTTGGTTTATAGACTTCCTGATGGACAGGTGGGGGTCTTTCGCGGCGAGCTGTCGACGGAACAACTCGATCTTCTAACCTCTGGACACAGACTAGACAATTAGAGGCCAGCTAATCATCTCAGAACTGGTATGTCACACCCGCATTCACCATGAAATGCGCGACCTGCTGATAGCCATTGGCGTAACGATAAATCGGCAAATAAACCGAAGTATTCAATAACCATTTACTGCTCAGGTCGATCTGCGCACCTGGAGTGATATATAGGTTGGAATAACCACTATTCATATTACCATATGCAGCGTCACCACCACCTTGGTCATGGCCTCGCCACTGGTAGTTCAGCTGCAGGGTAGGAATCAAATGGGTACTGGTCTCTATCCCGTCATAATGCGCCCCCACGGCGAGATTCACACTGTCCCCCGGACGATACCCCTGGTAACTATCGAGTGCGTGACGCCACAGGATCTGCGTGAACCATCCCCAGTCGGTCTCATTCCCCATCTTATATCCACCAAGAAGCAAATCGTTCGTACCTGTTCCTGGTTGGGTGTCTCGATCCATGATGGGACCCCCTTGATAATAATTACCGGCATTGGTCGGCCCTGTAGGCAGTTTTAAACCAAAGGTTATACCGCTGGACATATCGCTTGAGAAACCAGTGTACATGCCCATTATACGGATATCCGAAAGAACCGTGGCGTTAGAGGTAAGTATTTGTGGTGAAACACCCTGACTCGCATCGCTAAACCCGACGGTGCCATTACTGTCGGTGGCAAAGTGCCTATTCCAGTATGGAATCATCGCCATGATCCCCCACTGATGATTGAACATATGCTGAATGTTTAAACTAAAGAAATTTGTCTTTATTTGCTTGTCCGGATTTAAATTACCCGACACGACACTACTACCGTGCTGGGTTTCATTCTGGTTCATATAGTCGTACTGAAGCGAGATCTTGGTTTTGTAGAAGGTGCTGGGAAGACCAGGCAAACCCAGATTGAAAACACCACAACCACAAGCGCAAGCTGACGCCATGTTTGGAATCATGGCGATGGTGATCGCGGTCATCGTAGTCGACAAAAAACGTAACGTTGCAATCTTATGTAGATTATATAGATTGGTCATACCTGTTTCTCCCTGTTTTGATATCATGTAAGTCGCATGGATATTACACGCTGCGCGGCCCGTGTTAACTGCGGCAAATTGTCGCACCCTCACGCCTGACCTATACACCATAATATTTAAGCTAAATAGAATACGCTAAATAAGCGGCAGGTTTGGCTCGCAGGCGGATACGCTGAGCCTCGGTGGGTACAAGTTTTGAGGGGTTTGCCGGGTTCATCCCGGCGGCATGCTGGGTGCAGTGAATCTGCCGCAGACCCCGCGGCAGACACGCATCATTTTTCAGGGTATAGGTGCGAGCGACTGCTGTGACCCGGAAAACCCGAGCCATTCCTGCGGTGTTTTGCCAGCACACCCGCCAACGATACGTTGACTATGCCGTCGTGGGTCCGTCTTTGCTGATCCCGTCGTGAGCCTGCGACTTCGCCGAGTCAGATGAACTCAGTGGCCTGCTTATCCCGTTCTCCCCACCTTCTGGCCTAACCCCTAGCCAAGAGGCGAAGGTGTCGAAATCAGGATACCGTTCGCCGGTTTCCCTTCTATATTGCTCAACAACCCTACGTAATGCTGAAAATGCAATTTTCAACAACTTTGTATCACGATCACCTTTATTGCGAGCATTGCGGTTCAATCCCAGAGTTACCTCCATAATCTCCAGATCAACCGCATCATCCCCGAAATACTCAGCTGACACCCGTCGAACGGGTATGCCTACGACATTCTTGGCCATTATTGAAACTACCCCTAAGTTTACCTGGACAACGTATTGTATTCCGTACCATGCCGTTTGACGAGCCGTACAACGCGTGACGTTATGATAATACTGCTGTGCCCGATCTGGCATGGAGGACGATATGGGGCTATTGTAGTGCGTATAATCGGCATTATACTAACTAGAGACGAATCAGCAGGGGAAAAACGGGGTATGATCGACATAGACGGCTTGATAGGACGCTTCGCCGTCTGGATGGCAGGCCCAAACTTCCGTAATCCGTATTCACAGGCCACTATACGCATCTATGGGTTCACTGCGCGCCGTTTTCTGGAATATGTGTACTTCGACGGGGTGATGGAGGCATCCGAAATTAGTATCCATCTAGTGCGAAAGTTTGTACTCAATGGTCATGATAACACTATCGCGCCAAAAAACACTCAAACAGTGAGACTATCGGCTCTTGTGTTATTTTTTGAGTATCTAAAATCAAATGATGAAATTTCGACAAACCCAGCCATGGCCTTCGTGGATGACCAAAAGCGCAAAAGAGGTGGGCAGGGCGGGAACTCGGCCACCCGCCTCAAACCGGTGCTTGAGTGGGATGAAATAGATCGTTTGCGCTTTGAGGCGGGACGATTCGAGACTATTGCCGGGATCCGCGATGCGGCACTGATCGGGCTGATTCTCGACACCGGCTTGCGGGCGAGCGAAGTCTGTGCACTGACTGCGGCCAACGGGGAAGGATACCTCGTAGGACGCCTGCGCGTGATTGGCAAGGGCAATAAGGAGCGCCTGGTGCGTTTCGAGCCCAGCCATGCCCCCCGGGTGCAGAACTGGATCAGAACACGGCAGCGGATGTTCGCACACGCTGAGCGGCTCTTTGTGACCAACCAGGGCAACCCACTCACCATCGGCATACTCTACATGATCGTGAAGCGGTTACTGGAACGCACGGGAATCCAAAAAGCGCAACAGGGTCCACATCTTCTACGACATACGGCGGCCAGCATATGGCTCGCTACGGGTGTTGAACTAAAGCAGGTGCAGGAAAATCTGGGCCATTCAAATATCGGGACGACGAGCAGATATTTGCATTTATTGGCGAAATGACATCATGAAATCTGATCTCAGTTGTATTGCACAAAGGAGCATAATTATGCTGTTAGCATCGTTGAGATATTCCACATTTGTTCGCATTTCCGTCATGGTCGGCGTCGTCTTTTTTTCTTCCGCCTGCGCCAAGAAAGAAGCCCATACCGCGGCGCGGACGGCGTCCTCAGGCATCAGCTGCATGGGATCTACTGCTTTTTGCGAGCATAAGGCCATTAAAGTATATCCAACCACTTGATAACAACAGGAACGGCCCTCCACACCTACGGGGCATCTGCGAGCGTTCACAACGGAGATGGCGATACTATTTCTATTCGCGAGCAGTTGTCAGAAGTTGCAAGCAGTATCTTGACGACAAACATACAGGCAGGCAAATGGCAAATAATCCACTAGTTTTAATATTTCGATTTTTTTTAATGGTTATTACTATAGCACTTCTTGCCGCGTGCGCAAAAAAAACGCCACCCGCGCCGGCGCCACTAAACGGCACGACGACAGCCGCTGCGGCACAGAGCACCGCCACCACTCCCAACAACATGACTGCGAGTAAATTTTGGAACTTTATGGGGAAACATCTGACATTTATTCAGGAAGGTCGCCATGGGCCAATAATATACGATTTTACCGATACAAATTGCCCATATTGCCACCTGATATATGCCACTGAAGCACGCCTTATTCACGAAGGCAAATTAACGGTTCGTTATGTTCCTGTTGCTATAATAAAACCCAGCAGCATGCCGGAGGCTGCGGCTATACTGCAGGCAAACAACCCCAGAGCAGCATTGCAATATGCTGAACAGGAAATCGGTAACAGTATGACAACCGGGAAACCTGCCGACTTACCACATGCGACGGATGCAATCGGAGCGGCGTCTCCGAAAACGATCGAGGCAATTAAAAAAATAGAAGTAAATGACCATTTTTTACAAGAAATAAATGTCAATGAACTTCCCGACGTCATCTATCTGCCAAAAAAAGGCAAGTTGGGTCTGATAACTGGTTTTGTTAGCCAGAAACAACTTTCAGCCCTACTGCCGCAACTGAAATAATCGTACTAGTTTAGCGTTGCATTTTTTGGTGGCCTATACAATGACTGTTGCCGAGAGTGGCCACGCCATAAGATAACGTAAGCATTCCCATTCAGAATAAATTGGGGGTTACCTCAGCTCCGGGCACACTGGCAGATGGCATCTCCACGTAGCCCGCAAAAACCATTAGCGGGCCATTACTAACAGTCCATAAGGATTGCTAAAACAAATGTAAAGCGCAGCATGAAACACTATATTTATCCATTTATATTTCACACATAGGTAACATAGGCATCGGACGTGGATCGTTCTATAATATACCGGCTGCTTACTACACTATCTATCTCAGGAATAAGTTCATCCTTATTTAAACCGCACCACTCGATGGCTCTCTCACAAATATTAATTTTTACACCGGATGATTTTGCAGACCTCATAGATTCATATATCAGGCACAAATAATTTACGTCGAGACCATTTTCCGCCGCCTGTATTGTTGCAATAATCCCAGACTCCCCGGTCAATATGATTTCAACATGATAATCATCAGAGGCAGTTTTAGCTCCACCGAAAACATCTGCAATGGCGGCCACGTTTTCCATGTCTAATGTAGTAACAACTATGATCAGCTGCTTCATTTAAGCACCTTTTAATATCTACAACAATATTCTGCATAGCAGAATAATTATTCTAAGCTAGTTTACGACACCCATAACCAAGATGTCGAGGTGTTGCCACACATGAAAAGGGCTGCCCAGGCCTGAAAAATAGATCACATACATAAATCGCAACGCTGCGCGCCTGCCAACCCCCTCTCGTGCAGGGCCAATCATTCCAAGCAGATGTGAGCCAGCGGCATTCTTGTGCATCAATCTATCGCTGCAAACCCCAATTTTAGAACAAAACGACCGCCAGACTACTGACAAGGCATTCCCTGAGAAAATTATGCTGCTGGCAACAAAACATCGGCAGCGTCCAACTAATAAATGGTGCGGCATTTTGAAAACACATGCCACACCTTCGCGGAAATACTTCCGCCCACATATTCGCCCAGTACGAGGTTCAGAACACTAATTGCATATTCCTTTGATCACAGCTTCCCGTAAGAATGTAATCCAGAAAGAAAGAGGTTAACCCCGAGGAAGCAAAAGGTGACTACCCATAGACTCATAAACGACCACCACGCCATCTGCTTGCCACGCCATCCTTTGCTTGTGCGAGCATGAAGATATCCAGCATAATTCAGCCAAACTATCAGCGCCCACGTCTCCTTAGGATCCCACGACCAAAACCCGCCCCAAGCCTTGGCTGCCCAAACGGCACCGAGGATGGTGGCAATCGTGAACAATAGAAAGCCGAGGGCGATCGCCTTGGACATCATATTGTCCATAACCTCGCCGCTCGGAAGTGCCCGCGCGAGAATCCCATCGCCCCCGCTTCTACGCGAGCGGTCGCCGAGAATATAGGCGAGGCCAACCAGACTGGCGATAGTAAAGTTAGCGTATGCCACAAACATCATTGGTACGTGCAATTTCATCCAGAAGCTTTGTAGTGCAGGAATTATCGGCGCTATGCGATCCATATGCTGGACAAAGGTAAGCCAGATAAGAAACGCAGCGGCCGCAGCGACCAGCGGCATAACAAAAGCGCCCAATGCCTTGGATTTGAAACGGGACTCATAGTAGAGATAGAAGAGGGAAGTGGCCGCACAAAATACTACCAGTACCTCCCAAAGATTGGTCACGGGAACATGTCCCCAATCGGGATGCCCGATATAGGTCTCGCGCCAACGGACACCAAGGCCGATGAAGCCCATGAGAACACCGGCCCATGTCAGCCCCGTTGCCAGGCGCCCAACTTTTCCCGAGAGCGTAAACAGGTAGATGACGTAGGTGCTGGTGGCAGCCAAAAGAAATCCGATCATCCACATAACACCGGCATAACCCTGTAACACGTAACGCAAGATAATATCGTTAGCGGGTGTTTGACCGATGCTATATAGCCAGACACCCAACAGAGCAGCGCTTACCACTGTCAGGAAGGCCACTTGAAAGGCGCGCCAATGGATGCCAACGGCAACTATCGTGACATACCAGGTAGCAAGGACCACGTATTGCCAGAACCAAAACTGACTGTTAAAAACATCCACCAAAACACCAACGGTAACCGTGAGCCCGGCGAACCACAACAAGTCGAGTTTGCTAAGGCGGTTAATCCAGCGCCCTTCTGCCTCAATCTTTGTGAGCGTAAGTAATTCATCTGCTTGTGAACTAGCCATCATCATTCTCCTTCTTGTCGTCCTGACTCCTCAAGACACTCCTGAAACGCGTCACCACCCCTTCAAACTCTTTGGTGAACTCATACGGGTTTCGGCTGCTGGTGCCACCGATTATCACTTCTGTACCATTCGTCGATGCGCGCAACATCACCGAAAGACGGCGCTGCGGCAGATAGAATAGTATAAATATACCAAGAACCAGCACGGCGCAGCCCCAATAAATAACTACTGTAGCCGGCCATTTCGTTACCTCCAGTCCAGCCGCCCAGCGATGATCAAATCCGGTAAGGGTGACAATAAATGGAACGGGATACGCTTTCAGTTGTAATATCGCGCTAATGGCCGATTGGAAATATGCGGCCTCGGCATCCACCGTCATGGACGGGGCGTACTCGGCGACCACCTTTTTAAAGGTATTTAGAACGTAACTCTTGGTATTCTCACTACTGTCTGCAGTTGCCTGTTGCTGTAACGCAGATAAATATTTCATGAATAACCCAATATTTCCATTTGGCCCAGTCGGAATGAAGAGATATTCGTATGGAGTACCAAATGCCGTTCTTACCCCCTGTACAAAATAGGATTGTCCATCCCTCGTGATAGGCTGCATGTAGGTTTTGAATTCGGCCCCAGACCCGGACTCACTTTGCACGATGTACGTAAAACTCGGGCCTAGGTTGATATGTTGATCTGTTGCTGATGGCCGTGATTCGATGGCCGCTGCGGGCACAACATTATCCAATGAGAAGCCTTTTAATTTTAGTTTATATGTCGTGCCAGACAGATCTATTGATTGCCCAACACGAGCCTGTTGATGAACGGCATCCGCGCCAGGATTATTAAGCATGTAACGTTTCATCTTTAGAAGAGAGCCGCCATCGACAAAACTCGCTTGGAATATCTGGACACCTTTATAGGTAAGTGGATGGTTAACTCGTACATTCGCCTCTTTCAGAACTTTTCCTTCGTTATTGTAAAGGACGATATTAGAAATAAAGTCTTTTGGCATGCCAGTGGAGTAGTAGGAAACGTGAAATCGCCTCAACATAATTCGGAATGGGAGTGGCTGAACAAGATAACCATTTCCCACCAGCTCGTAAGCTACTTGCGTTGACTGCCCCTCTGGAACGGTAACCGTTCCGCGATACGCAGGATTATTATAGGGCAGCCATGCTGCCTTAGAAACTTCTGATAGCGGAATATGAAAGTTGTTTTCTGGCCGAATTGAGCCTACCAACATGGCCAGTTTCACGGGAATATCAGCGTTATAAAGAGCTGCCGCACAAAACACAATGATCGCCGCATGTGTTAATATATATCCAAGCCGATTATAGCGACCCTTACGGGCAATAACTGCCATACTGCCATCGCCACGGTCATGCAGTTTCGGTCGATAGCCTCGACCACGCATAACGGCCGCTACCATATGTGTTGCGGAATCCATAGATAGTGGCGAAATAATTTTAATATTATTCGCCATACCCCGCGGATCGTATGCCGATGCCACCGCCGTATCTGGCGCGCGCATTTCTCTCAACATACGTGGTGTATTACGAATCAAACATGTAGTGGTAGACAGAACGAGAAAGCCCACAATAGCTAGATACCAATTAGTTCGGTAAACATTGTATAAGCCGATATCGCGAAAGACATCAAACCAGAATGGGCCAAATTTTAAGGCGTAGTCCTGGTATGGTTGTTGCTGGTTTAGAACTGTGCCTATAACAGAGGCAATAGCCAACAACACCAGCAGACTAACGGCCAACCGCATGGAGCCAAGAAAATTTACCGCTAAGCGGGCTCTCGAATGGCTTACGGCACCGACGGAGCTCTGCTTAGTCAAATTTGTTCCCTCTGATGAAATCGTCTGAATGGCGAACCATAAAAACACATGCGAGTCGCTTAAAAATAGCACAATGGAACAGATGGTTGTTTATAATCCATAGCGCTTTATCACGCAGATGAAGTGGATCATCCATCACGGATAACTGTTAGAAGCATATTTACGAGTTTCAGATCACGCACTATCGCCATACCTTAACATTGACTTTATAATTAGCTTGATACCATATGCGTCTATGGCAATCAAGTCCTCCGTCAAACGGGAGCGTTGGACCGCGAGGAGGAGGGCTTTGCCTCCTGTAAAGGGTGACTTGGCGCTGCCAAGGTAGCGACATCCCACGCCTAGTGATTTAGAATATCAGCGCGGCGTCATTTAACGTTATGATTATTATATGCTTTATGCCTACATCATGCCCGCAACAGAGGGAGGGGGCGGATCAAAGACTCGGGAGCAGGCCGGATACATTCACATGGAGCAAAGCTAGGAACCACCACCCAGAGGAAGAACGGGGGCGCGGGACCCCGGAAAAGACCGGCGTCTAACGGCCCCGCGGATACGGCGTTACTTACCCCCTTTGACTCTCGTGCGGGCATCACCACCCTTCTTTAAGTCTATCCAATACGCCGTCTTAAGAAGGTAGGCGAGGATTGTGAATAGCAACATAATCCCGATAACATACGGGCCAAGAGACATTCTCTTGAAATATGACGGATCCGAGGCGTACCGAAGAAATGCGACGACATCAGCGACATTCTTATGATATTCCGCAGGAGAGAGCTTACCGGGATAAATCACCTGCCCCTTTGGCCCAACGGTACCCCCCCACGGAGCCAATATATTAGGCATGGCAACCATTGGGAAAACATAATTATTCCAACCCGACGGCCGGGCAGGATCCCAGTAAAACGACAGCAGGTATGTATAAATGAACTTTGATCCCAAATACCTGTCCATATGGCTCAGATTTGGAGGTGGCTTTCCTAACCACTTGGCTGCCATGTCAGGGGGCATCGGAGATACTATTGTTCCCTTAAATGCGGCACCATCCGGAAGCATTATGTCCTTTTCTACTTCCTTTTTCGGCATACCAAGGTCTGCTGTGAGATATTCATAACGCAATGAGCTGACTGAGTGGCAGGCCATACAATGGTCTGCAAAATATCTGGCACCGGCTATGACAGTGGTTCGGTTGAATGTGTAATGTGGTGTCATCCAATGCACTGTATCAGCCGCACCAAAAGCCAGCCCGGGCACCAACATAGACACTAACAAGAAACATAAATATCTATACATGCTCATCCTGTCACCCTCTCCGGTACGGGCCGCGTCGGCTCTATCTTGCTAATGATAGGCAGCAATATATAAAACCCGAGGTATAAAGCTGTTGCTACTCGTTCTATCAGGAAGTATTTAGGTAGCGGCGGTTGTTCACCTACCCATGCTAAGGTAATGAAGGAAACGCCAGCAACAATCAGCATTACCTTGTATACAGGACGATATCTACTAGACCGAACAGGGTTACGATCAAGCCAGGGCAACAGGAACGGCAGCAACACCGATGTAATCATTATCGCAATTCCGTAATACTTGTTAGGTACCGCTCGGAGCATTGCATAATAAGGCGACAGATACCACGGCGGGGTCACGTCTGGCAGGCTGACCATCGGGTTTGCAGCGAGGAACGTCGTACGTTCCATAAATATACCATGCATTGTCGGCGCATAGAATATGATTGTGACAAATATCGTTAGAAAAACACCCACTCCAAACAAATCCTTCACCGTATAATATGGATGAAATGGTATACCATCTAATGGCTTGCCATCTGGCCCCTTGTGTTTCTTGATTTCGATGCCATCAGGATTGTTCGACCCCACCCTATGCAAGGCCACAATATGCATTACTATAGCCGCGAGAATAATAAGAAAGAACAGAACGACATGCAGCGCCAGAAAGCGCTGCAATGTCGCAGTCCCAATGCCTGGACCACCCCGCGCTAACGTGGTGAGGGAGGGTCCAACTACCGGCACCGCATGTATGATCGAGGTGATAACCTCTCCAGCCCAATAAGACAGGTTTCCGAATGGCAGCACGTATCCGACAAACGCCTCGGCCATCATTAACAAATAAATAACATATCCGATAATCCACACCAACTCTCGCGGGGCACGATGCGATCCATACAAAAGCCCACGAAACATGTGGGTATAAAGCAATATAAATATAAGAGATACGCCATCTACATGCATATAGCGTATCAGCCAACCCCATTTGGTGTCATACATAATACCTTGCACAGAAGCGAAGGCACCCTGAGATGTGGGATCGTAATGGGCCATCAAAAAGAAACCGCTGATCAGCTGAAGTACGATCATCAACAGAAGCAGGGATCCAGCATAATATAGAATATTAAAGTTTTTTGGCGCGAAATACTCCGTTAGATGCTCCTTTACAGTTTCATCTAGCGGAAGTCTCTTATTAACCCATACCGAAAATCTACTCATCTGAGCTACCCCTCAATTATCAATCTGTCAACACAAGTGAGCTTTTGGATACATATGGGTAATCGTGGTGCTCATCTTTTCTGTGGAGAGCTCGTACTCCGGCACCGCCATATTATGGGGGGCTGGGGAGCCGTGTATTACCCGGCAAGACAGATCATACATTGAACCGTGGCATGGGCAGTGAAACCCGCCGAGCCACCACGGCGCAACACTACCTTTCTTCGGTCTATAATGTGGGATACAGCATAAATGGTTACAGATACGTATTCCGACATACCACTCAGGAACCCTGGAGCGATACATATTTGTACAGTATGGGGGCTGCTGCGGCACTTTACATAGCGGATCTTTCAAAATCCCTTTATCCATCGCCTCTTTTAGTGAAGCCAACATCTCCGGGGTCCGGTTTATTATTATTACGGGTTTTTTCTGCCACGGAACCGTAACCTGCATACCCGGTTCAATGGGGGTGAGATCTACTGTGGTTGACGACGCAGCCTCGGCCGCTGCTGTTGGCTCCAATGATTCAATTAAAGGCACCGCAACCATCCCGGCAACCACCACTCCGACAGCAGATGTCGCCGCCGTTAAAAATCGGCGACGAGTAATGTTCTTATGGCCGTGTTCTGCATCTGTAACCGTTGTCATCTCTATAACCTCGCTAATGCCCCGATATCAACATCGTAATTGCTAGAGTACGCCTATTCTGCTGTGATCTGCATCGTCCACACGCATATAGAGCGACTTATTGTTCCGAAACAACGATCCTACGATCATCGTGCTCCGCGTCTAACCATTCTCTGGCATCCATTATTTGGCCACATATCCCCTTGCTATCTGGCCCCATTAAATAATCATAAACAGGCATTATGGCCTTTGGCGGGGGGACTGACATTACTGATGCTCCGGGGTGTGTCCTCACCCGCATCCCCGTGCGGCAAGGCCCAGGGTTTATCACATTCACGCGAACATTAGTATTTCTTAATTCAATGGCGAGCGTGAGGCCGAGATGTTCTACTGCAGCCTTACTAACGGCATAGGCGCCCCAATACCCTTTTGCTTCGCGAGCACAGTCATCAGTAATAAAAACGATCGAGCCGTCTTCAGACTCCAGCAACAACGGCAAACAAGCTTGTGTCAACAGGTATGGAGCAGTTGCGTTCACTCTCATAGTGTTCTCCCACAACTCCTCGTCGTAATACTGGATTGGCGTTAATATATCGAGTTCCGCCGCATTATGTAGCACGCCATCCAGCCTGCCTAAATTTTCTTTTAAACGCTGCGCAAAATCCTGGTAATCGCGTCCCTTGGCTGTCAGCAAATCCATTGGATGTATAACTGGTTCTTTATATCCTGAATCAACAATCTCATCATACACGGCTTCCAGTTTCCGTTGTGTTCGGCCTAACAACACGACCTCCGCACCCAAGCCGGCAAATTCTACGGCCGCACAACGCCCAATCCCTTCACCAGCACCGGTGACAACAATCACTCGGCCACTTAGCAAGTTGTCGGCAGGCACATAATTACTCATCGGCGCCTCCCGGTAAGCTGCGTACATAGGTAGCCAGCTCAGTAATCTGTACGTCTGTCAACCGCGATGCGACATAGCGCATTATGGCATGTGGGTCATTGGTTCTGAGGCCATTTTTGAAGTAATTCAACTGTAATTCTACATAGGCTTGTCTCTGCCCCGCCAAGCGCGGAAAGAAAGGTGGGTCACCTAGGCCGGTTGGTCCATGGCATGCCATACATGCGGGCACATCAACCTTAGAAATCCCGCCTTCATATATCTTCTTTCCTTCTGCCGCCAATTTTGGATTTGCCATTTTTGCTTTGGGCGGGGTCTGAGTAGAGAAGTAGTCCGCAACCTGTTGCACCTGTGTTGGAGTTAATGATGCAGCCATGCCCCACATAATAGCCTTTGCCATAGGATCCGCACGCGTATGGCTTCTAAAGTTATTGAGTTGTTTGACTAGATAAGGAGCCCACTGGCCAGCCAAGTCCGGGAACATTGACCCGCTGGGGGATATTCCGGTCATTCCGTGACATGCCATACAGGTACTACTTACGGGCAGCGGAATACCGCCGGTTGCATTGGCGTCCGTCGTTTTCTGTGCACTTGCCGCTGAATGTGTTGCTGCGGTAACGACCCCTACAGGAGAAGCGGTATCTGCAACAACCTTGCTGCCCTGTGCGTTTGTCGCCCCGTCGGCGATTGCACCAAAAAACATCGTGCTCATGCTGATGAGCACGATAGATACCGCGGCCATTATTGCGCCAGGTCTTTTTGTGTAGCTGAGTCGGACCATCTATCTCCACCCCCGCGTTAGCATATACTTATTGTCTTATGTGTATGTAACTCCCATATTTATCGTATATGACTATAGAAATGGATTATGGTCAACCCCTGTGTTCATTATGGGCGATGTTGACCGAAATATACGCAATATAGCGCCATTCAAGGGAGGTGAGGATAGTCCCTGGGTCGATGCTGCTTGCAGGCGCCGCGCCCGCCTAATTGAGCGATTTTCTATTTAACACATAAAATATAATAATAGCTTTTTATATTAACATACCTAGACCAGACTGTTATGTGTTATCGCATATAACAGTCTGGTTGGCCTAGGGACGGTGTCCCGTAGAACTTCAGTTTCTAGAATAGTTTATGGATCAGATCATCGCAGATACCGGAACCCGTGACCAAGTCAACGGCGCGACCAAAAAACGAACAAAAGATCATCTACCCACCTGGTGGACAGGTTATGCTTTTCAGGCGCAAACATTATTCCGATTGATTACACATAATGATGTGTAATATCATATCATATCATTGCTTATGGTAAGGCTAATAGTATAACCTGTCCCGCCGTTGATTTTGATGCTGACAGGATGGTCTGAATCCGTTGATGCGCGGTTTATAGAGGGGCGACTGGACACCTGCTTATTCGAACCATAGATATATTAGACGCTCCTCATGTATCACTCTTGAGCATTGATCTTTTCGTATATATGGTCACTTTATCGTCACTATCCAAAGAGTACCGGTATTCTGGAATACTATCTGCGTCTATTATTCTTCCTAAATCCACTTTAAAATTACGTAACACCGATCGACTACCACTTTTACGGTGAAGGGCACCGAGGCTAATGACCCATACACTCTGCTTGCCAACATGCTTGCGGGCGATTTCATATAATCGACGCTCTAGGGGTTTTCGCAACCGAAAATAATCTGGATGGATAGTTAAGACTTCTTGCGCCGTGAGGCCATTCCATAGCCAGTCGGATAGCGTGACCTCGACAGCAACCATGCGGCCATCTGCGTCGGATTTCTCGATCACTCGCCAGCGATCGATAATACCAAATCCTTCCGCGTGCCGACTTGCTTGCCCCCCAGTCTTTATATTTGTGGTTATACTGGTGCCCCGCAATCGGTTTAGTGCATCTTTCAAGCGTTCATAATCATCTCCGCGCACACCTCGACCCGTGACCTTGAGCAAATCCCTGGCCGTAAACCGAATCGTTTTAGATACCTCTAATCCAGCATTTATAGCTGCAGTAATTTGACTCATACAGTAAATTAAAATATCTTTATCATGCTGAGTTGCCCGACCGTATTCAGCATTGCAAGAAACTTCCACCCATTTTTTACTGTCCTCACTCTTCCATAGCCACGTCGACGTGTCTTTTTTTGTTGAAAGACTATATAACGGCGCCTCCATAGAGGTCGGATCATCTTTGAATGCATAGTCGATAATATCAAGGGCGAAAAAGTCTGGCTGATGGCGGTCACAGGAAACAATCTCTTCTGATTGTGCAGTTTTATTTTTGTTCTCCACGCTTGTGGATACTTCTTGAGTGCCCGCGTGATGTTCAATAAAGGCTGTACGGGCACGTTCTAAAGCCTCCCGCAAACCCGGGTCTTTTATCTGGGCAGCCTCGGCTAAAAAACTGCCAATATATTGGTTTTTCGTAATCATATAGAGTGATCCGTGTTGCCTTTTTTTCTCTTGATATCCAATAATACATCGTCAACAGCATGATCAATGGCAGGTAAGATATTTTTTATTAAAAAAGTTTGCATAGAGTTTGGAGTGTGTTCTGCGATAAAACGCAGCTTAGCCATTTCCACTTCTGTTAGCCGGATATTATAAAGCTCGGTTCTTTTGTCTTCACGTAGGCCGACCCAGGGTAACTCCTCTTTTGAAACGGAAACAATATCGGCTTTAGATATAAATTCTTCTACGGTATTTGCTGTCGTCTTTTTTGGTGCCCGTGTAAACCCTACGCTCATAACATCACCTCTTTTATTAGTTCACTGACTTCCGCCTGCGCTTTTTTGTCTGCTGGTTGATATTCAAGCACACTACAGCCCTGCGCAACGGATCGTCGGTATACAATACGATCACGGATAACAACATTTGAGAGGGTTAAATTTTCGAAACCTTCTAACATTTGTCGTGCGGCATGTGTATCTTGCATTTGTAAATTGGTGGGCGCTCGAGATAATATTAACGTCGCACGCAGGTTGGTGTTAAATGCGCTAGCAGTATTCACTAACTCACTCATGCGCTCAATAGTCCACAAGTCAAACTGTGACGCTTGAACAGGAATAATGACGTGTTCAATTGCCACTAGGGCAGCTCTCAGCTCCACAGAGTCACGCCCACCTGCATCTATGATGATATCCTGGTACCTGACACTTAAATCTTTTATTTCATTCTGAAGTGATCTGCCAAATTTCTGCACACACGGAACACGTGTTAGATTTTTAGAGTCTTCGCGCATAGCAGACCAACCGGAAGCACTGCCCTGCGGGTCCGTGTCTACCAGAAGCACATCACGGTCCTGCAGTCGGAGGCCAGCCGCCAAATTGACTGCTAAGGTGGTTTTCCCAGTACCGCCCTTCTCACCGCCAACAAGCAGTATCATATCATATTATGCCGTTGTAGAAACTCAGTGCAGAATGATACCACACAGTATCATATCATATCAACATGCGTCGCCGGTAATGATATGATATTAGTGTGGGGATCATCTCCCGGGCATAAAGGACCATTTTTTCGATTTACCCATATCAATGAGCACCCTGTATGGTTATTTTTTTACCTTGAGATAGAGATGTTAAATAGCTAACGAGACTTATCATTTTGTTGCTATTATAAGGCAGTTGCTTTCCTAGAAGTGCATTTTTTATACACGAATTAATTTGCATGTCTAGAGTAATCACCTGCCCAGCCCGTTTATTGTAGTGGGGAAATGTGGCTGCCGCACCGATGAGGCTGGGTATCGGTTTTCCATTTGGCAACCTGCCTTCGCTGCGCCCGCCTGCGCGATGGCAGGTCATGCAGGAGTTGCCGCGACTCCCCAAGGAAGTCGAAGCGAAGATTGTCGCGCCACTTTTGATGGTGTTTTGCATTGCATCCTCGGATGTCGTCGCTGAGGCGCAGGTAGACCAGAACAGGATTGTCGCGGTAAATACCGTTATTATAAGACGTGTTATATTTAGCATGGTTGTATTTCTCCTCTCAGTTAATCGACGGTTCAATTGAGCATTACTAATATTCATCTTGCCTAGGATAGGAGAAGCCTGCCTATGGTCGGTTGCAGCGGGCTGTCAGCACCATAAGCACCTCATAGTTGTTGCTACAGGACGGAACCCCAGTAGACCCCAACAGTATAGATCACGTTAACTATGGACGGAACTACTACTCTAGGCATTTGGAGGCCCCAAGAGTCGCAATTCAACGATGTTGCAGGCCTAACAGATACCATCGTCAACCACTCCGCCTTAAAGGACGGAGGCTTGCATCCAAGCTCCACTGCAGTTCCGCGTAGCTCGAAAGATGAGCGACTTTGGCTTCGTCACCTGATGCTTCGGGGGTGGCTGACAATCGCCGCGCCCTCACCCAGCCTTGCCGGACAAGGAACGTTCGCATACTGATGTTTTTTATAGCTACTAAGAGGCGCTACGAAAGCGGCGATTTTTGTGATAACCGCCAATGATATGATGATATCATATCATTCCATTCCATACCATGGCGAATGATACAATGTGATGTTGCTTCAATCTAAAGGATAGTTAAGGTCCCGCGATGGCAGGTAGTTCGTCCGTTAGCGACTATGGTGATCGGGTAATCTAAGCGATGATATAGGTCACTAGAGTGTCGCACGGCTATCCGCGCTCTACAGTCTAGCGAACAACATCATTACTGAAGCCATAGTCCCCCCGCGCAGCGTAGCAGAGCGGGTCGCTGGTT
>JAJYPA010000429.1 GCA_021795795.1 Pseudomonadota bacterium
GTATCCTTCATCCGTGGCCGAGCGAGCGATTTGCCGTCAAACACCCGAGGTAGGAGCCCAGTGCGTTAGTTGCGCACGCTGGGATCTGTGCGGGGGGCGTCCGGTAACGGGCGTCCCTACCGCGATCTAAGCAGGGGACTTACGATTTAATTACTTAGGAGAGTATATATCCTTAATTGCACCTATAATCAATTCAGCATCGGCGGCCACCAACTTTCTAGGAGAATGCCTCAGCACTTGGCGCCAGTCTTTCCCCTTTGATAAAAAATCAAGCCTTGCAACAAAATTATGTATTTTTAGCCATTGCACCTTCTGCAAGATTAGCAATGGCTTCGTATCTATTTGATATGGATATGGTTCATCATAAACCAACCCCATTTTTGATCTTCTTGGTTTATCCGAAACGACTTCTCGAATATCGGAAAAACAACCATACCCACTTGAAATATAAGTAATTATAAGGTCTCTGGATTTCATTTCCTCGGCTACCTTCAATTTACGATCTGATATCCCTAGAAATGAAAAACCTGTTTTTTCATCTGTTTTCCAGTTTTCATATCTTTCAATTGAAAGCCAATACATCTCCACATCCCCCAATTTGCTATACATTGGTCCTAGCTGCCTGCGCCCGCTTAACGTTTTACCACAAGCAGTACGTGCTCATGGCTTATTCGGCTGTTCTTCACATTAAAGGCACGCTTGGTCGAATGAAGTGTACGTATCCACC
This sequence comes from Pseudomonadota bacterium, assembly GCA_021795795.1. Next base: position 728 of record JAJYPA010000429.1, read on the forward strand.
GTCTCTTTTCTACTAAACCTTTTTCAGACAGCAGATCAATGAAACGATCACCTACATGAACTGCTTGTTTCGAGACAATTGCATCTCCGATAACAATCAAGCAGTGGCCGCCTTTCTTAAGAACACGCACCCACTCTTTGAAGCAGGCGTCCATGTCCTCGAAGTAACCATCCGGCGTGGCGTTATTTCTCGTAAACTCATCGTGGCTACCAATCTCGCGGTCTCTGGCGAATTCCACGCTTTCATCCCCGCCAATCCAGTGGAGCCGTTGACGATGGTATTTATGGTAGTCATAGGCATTCAGATATGGAGGTGACGTGACAATTAGCGAGACGCTACCATCCGCAATGAACGGAACGGAACGGGAGTCGGCCTGGATCACCTCCACCGCGCCGCGCCCACGAACCATGACGTCGGGAATGCGGGCCATAACGTCCGCGAGGCGCGAGCGAAACGCTAAGTCTACCTCATCAGCTGACACCTCCCGCAATACGCGGGAATAGCGCGTGTCGCTATCCTGGTAGGAAACCCGCACAATGATCGAGGAAAAAACCGCCATCAGCAAGACCCGGACAGGCTCCTTCTCCGCAAGGATTAGTCCCTTGAGAGCTGCGAGCCGCTCAACCGTAATGGGGTTAAACCAGTAGTGGAAATTCTTATTCGTCGGGATCATGTCTGGACGCGGTGGAGCGAAGTCTAACCCCCTCGAGATCTTGACGGCGAAGCGCCCGATGGCTTCAAGGTCGGCCTTCGAATATAGGGCGGTCTTGGCCCTGGATGCGAGGATTGCCACAGCATTGTTGTCGGTACCCACTCCGTCCCGCCCCGCGAGACTCGCCTCGAGGACAGTCGTGCCACAGCCGTTGAACGGATCGTAGACAACGTCGCCTGGCTTGGTCCAGAGTTTGATCGCCCGCCTCGGAATTTGCGGGATAAACTTGGCGGGATATGGATGCAGTGCGTGAAGGTGCTCGTTGGTCTCCTCCTCATGGAAGTTCCATTCCCATCCGTTGGCGACGAGGGCGTCCTCGTCCTCGCGGGTGTAGATGGCTTTTCGAACAAGCGTCGTCATGCTTGGAAACACAGGATAGTTTCGGAGGACCCGCGGTTCTCGCGGAAGATGTCGCGCGAGACGATCAGCTCCATAGGAATTTGCTCTACGGGAGCCCATCCCGCAGCCGCGCCCAAATCGAAGAGGAAGCGGTTGGTCGGGATCTCAATCTTCTCGCCACCAACTTCCGTGCTGTTGTTGCCCACCACGTAATAGCCGTAGGCTCCGCGTTTCATCATCTCGCGGGCAGAGCGCATCGCGTCGAGCATAGATAGAAAATACTTGCCTAACAGAGCCGGGAGATTGCGGCGCCGGAAGCCCACCCCCTCGCCATGGTTTGCCTCGGCGATCCGATCAATCAGGGCTGAGATTTCCTCTGGCAGATCGGCTCGGCGGGACTCGTAGACGGCCCAAGCCTCGCGGCGCTCGCGCTCGGAGACTTCTCGGGTGCCCACCATGTCGCGCTCCACCTCTCCATGCTTTTTGCGCGGCAGCAGCCTTAGAACGATTAGGCTAAGGCGGTCGGTGTCCAGATATGGAAGAGCGGTCGCATAGGGCGGCGAAGTAATCAGCAGGTCGACCTTTCCCCAATACTCGGGGAACATCGAGGCAACATCCACCGCGTTGCCACGGCGAATTTCGACCTTCGCGGGACCTTGGTGTTTGAGCACAGACAGATATGGACGAATTCGGTCGACCTGAGCCATTGCCTCGGCCAAAAAACGCTCCTGTGCCGTCCCCATGTCGTAGGGCAGGATTTCCTTGCGCACGCGCAGGTCAGTGGCCTTCTGCCACGACACCGAACGCAGGATGTTGCTCAGGCATACGCAAAAAAAACCGCGATAGAGCGGCGAGCGGATTTTGCTGACCTCCCAGACGATCGAGGCTAGGTCCGCGATCGACTTTGGGTCGAACCACATGCCGAGATAACGCAGATCGTCCCCCCCCCAAACCTTGGATGGGTCGACCAGATCGAACTTGAATTCCGGAAGCCGGTCGACAGTTTGCTCCTTGAATTCCTTGGGATCAATCGCAGGAATCGACGCCTTGACAGATGCGATCAAGGTAGAAAGTGGGTTTAGGTCCGCTCCGATCGCTGCCATTCCGGCGGCGACGGCCTCGCAAGCCGTAGTCCCACTTCCACTCATCGGATCAAGCACCAACGACCCTTCGGGAATGCCAGATAGGTTGATGAGGCTACGCACAAGTTGCGGGAAGAATTTGCCGCGGTATTCGTGTAGGTCGTGGGGTCCGTAGCGCAGACGCCGAGCTCGGTGCAAACCGGAGCGTTCGTTGGCGGCCGCCGCACCATTTTGCGTGAATTCGAGGACCTTTTGGAGCGTGGGCTCAAGCGAGTTACGCCCGACGCGCTGCCAGTAAGTCAGCCTCGCACGCAGCATCTCGTCGGAGATATCCGTGCAGGCGAACCAATAGCCACATTCTTCGCGGATCTCATCTCCAGGATTCAGCAGAGCACGCAGCTCGCGAATGGCTAGATTCCGTTCAAACGGCTGCAAGTAAGGCTTGATCTCGAGAATGACCTCGTTCTCACCGCACAAAGGCAGTAGGGGCAGAGGGAGCGTGAAGCGTTCCTGGATGCTGCGAGCGATCACCGACCATCCTCCGTCCGAAGGTTGGCGATCAGACGCGAGGCGCAAACCGCCTCGACTGGAGTAAGATCGACTCCAAAAGGAATGGGAACGTCGCGCATCTGGAACGCGGGAATGTCCTGTGGGTTCTCGGCGAGGCTTTTAGCGTAGATTGCCAACCGATCAATGATAGAGGCCCGTTTAGCCGGATCGTCTACTTTGTCCGACAGAACAGCCACATGGCAGGCCACCATCGGCGAATGAATCGGCTTATCGCGAGAGGTTCGCTTGGCCGTTCCCATATATGCATCGACCTTCGAGGCCATGGAAAAGTCGCACCACCCATGCTCGAGCCCGACTTCGCAGGCCTCAATATGCTCATCTATCCCGACGGGAAACAGCTCCTCGCGGTCGAGGATACGCAAAGCCGCCAGACGGAACTGCTCGCTGGTCATGTATCCAAGCTGAGGGACCTTGCGCGGATCGCACAGGCTGGTTGCAAGTTCGGTCCGCAGGGCATCGGTCAGGCGCCACGCCTCTGAAAGGATTTCGGCACCCATCACGGCGGACATGGAGAGTTCAGCCTTCATCCGGTGGCGCAGGACGGTCAGACTGACGTCCGCGTCGTAGATCAACCCGTTAGCGCCTTTTTTGGCGAGGATCATCTCCGCGAACTTGTCGTGGTCGACAGCCTCTGCCCTGGAGAGCGTCTCGACCCACCAGCGCGTGTGGATCGAATGGACGGTCGATTGTTGAAACTGGCCCGCGAACTTGTACAGACGGTCTCCGTAGCCGACGGAGTAAGCCAAGGGCCGATCGCCCTCAGTGAGTAGGTCCTCCATTACGGAAAGCCAGTCGCAGGTCGGACGCCCGTCGAGGACGAGATCAATCAGTGTCGCTTGGTGACAGACGGAGGCCGCTGCCCTCCCATCGTCAGCGTCACTGATCGCTTGCTCGCGCCATGTGCGCAAGTAGTTCTCGTAGGCAGGATGGGAGAAACCGGACTCGAGGACTACGCCTGGAAGAATCGGATGGGCGGCCATCAGTAGAACTCCTCCATGGGATCCGCGACGATTCCGCCAAAGACCGTGTGCATCAAAAGCGGGAAATACCAGCGGCAAAGGGCTGATGATGCCCAGAAGTCGATCCGGGCCACTCCGGATCCGGTAGGCTCAACATGAGAGTAGCGGTCTGAGTATTCAGAACTGAGGAGGCTAGCGCCTTCGAGTGGGGCATCGGCAACGTCTAATGCCCACTGCTTGATCGCCAGCGAAATTTCCATGGTCCGTAGCTTGCCATCGCCGCTGGCGCCGCCACGCAGCATTGGGACGCCGTGCTTAAGGCCATTGACAACCAACTCGGGAAAGTATTGGCTGCCGACCTTGACCTTCCAGGCCTCAAGGCAATCCTCGGGGAAGAACACCTTGCGCAGGCTCCGGAGCATCAACTCGAGGCTTGCCCCCTCCGACGAGGTAAAGCCCATCGCCATCGCTCCTGGGTTGTTCCCGAACATCTTGAAAAGGGCCTCCTTGGGTGTCGAGCCTTCGGCCAGATAAAGGCCGGCGACATAGCACCACAGCGGATCAACGCGCAGACTGCGGCGCAGTCGGATTTCGCTCGAGCGACGCCATTGACCAAGCAGCGCATTGCCGTCGCGGGTGATTTTCGAAGGACGCTCCTTGTTGATCTTGCCGAATGGGTTGTTATTGTAGAAGTCTAGAAGATCAAGAGTCTGTCCGACTTCTGATGGCCTAGCGACCCAACAAACGAGCCCTTGGCTTGATGTTTGAACATCGCGCAAAATAGTATCTTCGATCTCGTGCATCATTTTGAGGAACAGCTCACCGATACCATTCAGTCCCCCGAGGTGGATCTCGTCGGAACGGCTCGATCCGCCGGGCAGGCGCGCACCCTTCTTGAAAGGGCGACGCAAGGATGCGGTGATCCTGATGTCTGCGGTCGGCTCGATGCCGACGCTAGCGAGCTCGGCGACCTTCTCGGCCACGAAGATCGCCTCCATGGCTTCCTGGTGCTGATAATAGAACGCCAGATGGTCCTCGTTGGTTCCGGAGACATCGGGGCGCACTTCGGCTATATATTGCATGTCCTTGGGGTTGGGATTGGGGCGGACTGCATTGAGCGCCATTGTCGCGGGTGCCGCACTGCCAATGGTCTCAAGGTAATAAGCATTCAGGCGCTCCTGTCCCTCTCCATCCATGAAATAGGCGCTGTCCTCGCCGAGAGAGAACGTGAAGCGGATGTTGCCGGGGAAAAGGCGGCGAAACTGGTCGACGGCGAACCGGACCAGATGCTTCTCCTTTTGGGAGAAGGAGATCATCGGTATGATCCGCCCCGGTTCATTATGATCTTCAGATCCCTTGGCTCCGTCCCCGCTATATAGCCCGAAAAAGGCCACCAGCGACTCGTCGAGTTCAATGACCTTGGGAATCGACATGGCATCCCCGTTACCGTCTTCTTTACGGACAATCAGATTGTCACCACTCTCGTCGAAGACGTACTCTCGCCGGTATTGCCGATCCTTCGCGTCGGTGATGACACAGCCGGTGACTCGCCCCCGCACCGCGCACAGATATTCATAGACATTCAAATACCCCAGAATCACAGCCTTACCCCTTATATTTTTGATAAAAAGCAGTCTGATGTCGAGACAGCGATTTCAATTCTGAAGTGCAACATTGCTGTTTAACTCTTTGATCTTCTGTGCCATTACTTCTGCTGGCGTACGAAATCCCAAGGTTTTTCTTGATCGATTATTCATCTCCTCGGCAACCTTGGTCAAGTACTGATGTGAGTATGGGTGCGTTTTTCCAGCTCCCCATGGCGCGCCTTCTCCCTACCCTGGTCATAGATCATCATCTTCCTCAATGCCTTGGGGAGCGTGCACAGGCATCTGGTGATCCCTTCCAGCACGGCCTCCGCCGAGGAGTCGTCCACCTTGGCCAGGATGACGGAGCGCGTGCTGCGGTCCACCAAGGTGCCGATGACGCTCCCATTGAAGACGACCTTGATGAGATCTCCTTCTCAGTGACCAGGAACTTCTCTGGACGGCGCTTCCTCAGGCCGCTCCAGGATGGAACGCATGTTTCGAAAGCCACCCCGGCGATCCTTGCCGCGACTCCGGGTCCGCCGTTTCTGGTGTCCCTGCCGCAGGACTACGATTAGCATCTTCTTGAGCTCCCCATCTGGGTGGGCGTAGATATGCTGGTAGATGGTCTCGTGGATGACCCGCTGACCGAGGTCATCTAGAAGATCCACCCGTACCCTCCCGGCAATCTGCTCTGGTGACCAGGTACGCTCCAGAATCAGCGCATTCACCTGCTCCGTCAAGGGGGTTCCAGGCAGTAGCTTGCACGGGCCACGCCGCCGATGGGATCGCGCCCATTCACCACCATGGACCGCATCATAGCTACTCTGGAGCAACCCTCTCCGGTATTCCCGGCTCAACGTACTGGGATTACGACCCATACTTCTCGCCAAGAACCTCAGACTCATCCCCTCGTTCAAACCACGCTGCAACTGATTCCGTTCATCCCCACTCAACTGACTGTAACGCTTGCCCATCCATCACCTCCGGCCCCTTTGGACCATAGGTGTTGCAGTTCATTCCGGAGCGCGCCCTGCTTAGGACTGAGGATGGTACAGGAATGTTATACTGCGCTTTGGAATGTTACACTGCACTCTTAGTGCAGTACAATTGTAAACGTTCAGCCAACCCACCCTTGCGGGTTGGCTGAACGTTTACGCTCGGGTAGCAAGACATTATGCGGATGGCACTAGCAGTCTTTATCCTGTCCGTGAA
>JAJYPA010000430.1 GCA_021795795.1 Pseudomonadota bacterium
CCCGCTTAGATTGACCGCGGCGGGGCGAGCGGCTATTCTCTGCGGCGACGGGGCGTAGCGCAGCTTGGTAGCGCGCCTGCTTTGGGAGCAGGATGTCGTAGGTTCGAATCCTATCGCCCCGACCAAATAAAACAAAGGCTTGAGCGTTTCGCTTGGGCCTTTATTTTTGTCTGACGCGCCCCGTGTAGGCTTTCTGTAGGCTTTCGTCGAAAAGCGCCTGATATTTTTCCGCTGGTGCCGGTCACGTCCAGGCATGATCCGGGTATCACGGTGACAGACGAATGTGGGCTTGGCAGCGTCATTCATGGGGTCAATTTGCAAACGGGCACGAAGGCGTCATATCTGCCTCGTGCTGCATCCTGTGGGGAAACTGGCGTACGGTGACTCTGGCCTGTTTCCGCACCTTCTGGCGTATTTCTCGCCGCGCCTCCCGGTCAGCATGAGCGATATTCACGGGCACAAGACTTGCTAATAATAAGCACATGCCGTGCCCAGTGAATTTAATTCATTTCGCCTCGGTCACGGTGATAGCATCGCGGTATAGAGCGCCACGGCATCGGGGCACGGCTCTGCTTCTGCGCTGGCATCAACCGACTCTTGCGCCAGCTTGGACAGCCCACCCATAGAACGCATGGCTTCGCCGGGGTCCATGCCTGCATCGGTGACTGCCTGCGCGTATGACGCCCATAACGATCCAGCGCGGGTCCGGTGGTATTGGGCCGCACTCCAGAAAGCGTCCAGCGTTTCATCTTTCCGGCCTGCGACGTGCAGCCTCGTTGCCCAGAAACAGCGATTGGCCCACTCGCCCGCCATTGCCGCCTCAATGTCTCCACGCGCCAAGCCCGACACCATCATGGCGCGGGTGAACGGGTGATAAAAATCCGCTGCAACATAAGTGCCGGTCGGTGCTGTATCAGCCAGGCGGCTGGCCTCCTCGAAGTCCTCCCGGCAGAGCGCCGAGAAAATAACACTGCATCGCTGCGCGGGATTGAGATTGCTCAAGAGGTGATCTGATATGCCCTTCATCGCTTCACCTCAGCTTTTAGGACACGCTCCAGCGCGGCGGTGCGCTGCTCCAGGTCATCAATACGCATGAGCGTTGCAAGCTGAGTGAGGAGATATGCCAGCTTGGTGGCGTCCCCCACTTCCATCTGGCCGGTGCGGGCATCGCGGTAGAGCCGGGCCATCTCCATGCGTACTTCGGCAGCAGTGCCCAGCCGGGGGGAGGGGTGCCGGTTTATTTCTGGCGACTCTATGACTTGCAGCGTTTTGGTTGGCGCGATTGGCCGCACGTTGGTTGCTGGTGCCTTCGGTTTCGTGGTCATGCCTTCGCCCTCTTGGGTAAGCGGGGCATCGGTAGCACCCCGGTGGATTGCGTGCACTGTGGAGCTGTTTCTGGCCCATCCTCAGCGGGTTTACCGTAGAGCTTACCGAGTGCGTCCATGTAGCCATGTGGCATCGTCGGTGTTTCCTTCCTGCGCTTCATGGGTTCAGTCCTCTTTCGGCACGCCGGATCATGGCGGCGATGTTGTGAATGGCTCGATGGTCGGATGGTGTAGCGGCCAGGAATACGCGGGCGGTGCCTACTGTGGCGACAAAGTGCCCACCTCTGGTCCGGCTGATCTGGATACCGGGGAACTGCCTGTGCAATTCGCGGATATGCCGGGTCATGACGCCGATCCCGCATATTCAGGACAGCGACGCGGGGCCATCGGAAAAGCTGCTCGATACCCGCGCTGCTCCTTCGGCGGCAGTCCGTTCGTGGTCGCCAGGCAGACGCCTATCCCCAGCGACGTGGTGCCTGGTTGGAAGCGGACACACTGCCCACAAGAGACGGTCGCTGGTGCCGATTGCGGGGGCATAGTTGGCTCAGGCTGCATCGTAGGGGCGATGGTGGCATCAGTAATGCTCTGGACTGGCGTCGGTGACTGTGGACGGTGAAGAACCGCGCCATGTTCGGAAGGGGTCAGGTCCGGCGTCCCCTCGAAGCCGCGATCCGTGGTCCCGGCCTCAATGTGATCCGCCAAGGCAAAATTACGCGCCACGGTCCGCAAATCGCTGACCAATAGCCCTATACCCCCGTTGTACCCGTCCAGCACTGGCGCCGCCTGTCCCGCCAAGGAAAGAATGGGCTTATCCGGCAAGTCACTGATTTCGCAGCCTTCTTGCTGGATTGCATGGCGCTCTTCGGTGTCGTAGGGGTCTGCGCCAGGTGGCATTAGTGACGCAAGTGACGCATTTATCCCATTGCATATAATTTTTTCATCACCTATAGGGCTATACCCCTGTGGATTTTGTTGCAGCGTATTGCATGCGTCACTTGCGTCACTCGCGTCATTGCCGCTGGATAGAATCGCGCCCCAAAATCCGTCTATCACAAGTCACCTGCCAGTCGGGAACGTATCCCGTAAAGATTACGGCTGCTCCCGGTGCGCCCGTCCTCGGCCCATTGAAGCGCCTTGATGCGTCTGGTAAACGCGTTCCGGCTGACTGGCCGCCGAATACCTGCTTCGGAAGCCCAAGCCTGGTAAAGCCTATATATTTCGCCGCTGGCGATTTTTGCGCCGGGTTCGCGGATCATTTCTTCCTCAAGGAATGTCAGAACCTGGTCGGCATCCCGTTTCCAGCGATCCACGGATTCAGTGCTGCTTGGCGGGGAAGTCAGGTGCCCACGATCAAACGCATGGCCCAGGGCAACCAGAAGAATGTTTAGGATTCCGGGGATCTCTGATCGGAGCTTTTCAGATAGCCGTATATCGCGGGATTCTTCAGGGAAGACGTTGGGGAATGTCAGGACGGTGAACCGCCTGAACAGCGCCGGTGAAAAGTCCCGCGTAGAGGGCATGTGATTGCTGCCTATCCAGATTTTGCATATTGGCGTCATGACGAATGGATCCCGGTGCTTATGCTCAACGGTGCAGGTTTCGCCGCTGATAATGGCCTTGATTGCGCCATCAGGAAGCGTTGTGCCTTCCGGCAATTCGGTGACGATATTTGCTAACTTGTTGTCGAGACTCGCCCTTTGAAAGCGGTTATCAAACTCTGCCGGATTGATGCCGGATGCGTACTGACCGACCATATCCGCCAACAATCGAAGTGTGACACTTTTGCCGTTCGCGCCGCTGCCAATCAAGAGTGCGGCCTTTTCAAACTCGGTGGACGCCGTGAGCGATAGCGCCATCATTTCCACCAGCGCCAATGTCCGTTCCTTGGCGTCCTCAGCGCCAGCGAATATCTCCTGCACAAATTGCGTGAACCGTGGGCACTTTGCATGAGGATCGTAGGTAATCGGGAGGGATACCCTGCGGTAATCCTCAGCCTGGTAGGGTGTCAATTCCCATTTCCCGTCTGCATACACCAGTACACCATTCTTCACGCATACAGCCCGTGGATTCGTAGCATCCCAGGCAACATCCTGATAATAGACGCTATGCGCCATCGCTTCAGTGCCGTTTACGCGGCTAGCATTGGCCGGTGCCCCTATCTGTTCACAGACTGACTGCGTACGCCTCTTGATGACCTCCGGCGGTATCAGTGTCCATATTCCGCTGTGCTCCTGAAACTGCCAGAAGTCGCCGCGATTGAATAAGATGCGAAAATCTCCAGCCAAGTGACGGGCTATTTCCGTATGACTGGGATACTTGGATTCCCCCGCGCCGGGTGCCATAGCTGACGGTGCGACGGCCTTTGGGAACAGGTCTATGACGCTCATTGTGATACCTCATGAGCGTTAAACCAGTCATTCCAGTCCTGCCCGATTACTGGCGGAATGAGCAACAACCCGTTAATCTGCCGCGCCGCGCGATTGGCGCATTTTATACCGACCGGATCATTATCAGCCGCCATGACAATTTCACGATCCGGGAAGCGTTCCCGCGCCGCCCTAGCGACGGGCTGCATGTTGTAGGCATCTACTGCCGCGACAATCTCATCATCGGGATACATGCTCGCCAAGGAACAGCCGGTGCTAAACCCCTCGCATATCAGCAGACGTCCTGCCGGATTGGACTTGATAAGGATGTGATGCCCACGCTTTGCGCCCCCTTTCATCATCATCTTTTTGCCGCTTGGGGTGATTGTTTGCAGGGAGTGGATAGCGCCGTCCAAATCCACAATAGCCAGGACCAGAAACGTATTCTGTTGCTTGGCGTTCAATGGCTCGATGCGCTTCTTCAGGCAATACCCTTGATCTGGTGACGCGCCGGGAAGGGCCATATAACGCTCTGTGGCCGCCTTTGCGACTTCGCCTTGAGCCACGGCTGTTTCCTCTGCGCGTTGCCGCTGGATAGCCTCAATGCGCGACGCAAACGCGGCCTTGTCAGAATCACTCCACTTGTCGGCGTTGCCCGAAGTCCAGTTGTGCGACTGGCCTGTTTTCCACGATCCGAAAACGCCAGCCGGTAAGCCATCACTGAACCCGCGCCAGAAGCCGTTCAGGGTTCCTTTTTTGTCGCCCGCGCAATGGAATCTGGTCATTGCCGGAAGATCAAATTGAATGACGCCGGGGTCGGTCGGGACGATGCCGCATGAAGCCATATCGTCGAGGACTGCGCGGATCATGGATGCACCGCCTGCGCGATTTCCGACAACGCTTCGGTTATCAGCGCTAGATCGACGACCATGAGCAATGCGCCGCTGATGGTGATATGATTGGAAACGTTCGATCTTGCGTATGCCGTCCCTGCTCCGGGGCGGCTTTTGTTTGTCTGCATGGCATCGTCCCCCGATCAAGCGACGTGAGACGTGCGGGAACTGATCCACTCGTCAACATCGCTGCGACGCCAGGCTACGGCACGCGGTCCCAGCTTGACCGGCTGCGGAAAATCTCCGGCTTTCATCCATCCATAAATGCTGGTTTTGCTTGCGTTGATGCGGGCTTGTAGGGCGGGGAGGCGGTCTAGTACTTCTTGTGCTGCGGTGACTTCGTTTTTCTTCGGCATATCAAATCCTCATGAACAAGAGATTGAAAATGCCGTCATAGGGGACTGATTCAGGGGGTAGCAATACGCTATTGCAAGGGCGCTTGACGTGCTGTAAGGTCTTACTAAGTGCAAAGTAAGCTTTGCGCCCATCTCCGGTCAAGAGATTGAAAATACAGTGGTCCCGTCCCCATGACGGCTACTGGTGGTCCGGCCTCGAAGTGCTTCCAACACTTCGGGGCCATGTTTTTACTACGTTCGACTTCATAAAGAGCAAGAACCCAATATAGGCCCTTTTTATACCCTGTCAAACCACATCATGTTGCGTCGGTAGGCTTTGAACCTTGCCGCACAACAAGCATAAGTTATATTTTTTCTTTTAACCACTATCGTTACATGATTGTTTTTATGGTGATTCCTTCCGTTGCATGACAACTTGAGAGCGGATAACCCAAATGTCAGCCGGTAATCGGCACAACATTGTCACCCGTAGCCGCTGCGCGTAACCCCATCAGGTGCCGTCCCCACTTCGCCCAGGCGTCGGCCATCTCGGCACTGTAGTCATACCGCTGATAAATCTGGGTGACGCCTTTCGATTCCTTGTGATTCAGAACCGCGTCGATGACGGCGGGCATAGTGCCGAGTTTCTGCATACCCGTTGCACAACTGCGTCGTAAATCGTGCGGGGTCCAGTGCCCGCCCTCCAGAACCAGCGATGACGTAGCAGCGGTACGGCCTTGACGCTGCGGGCCTTGGGTCTGGCGATCATAAACAGCAGCCCCGATGCCCTTCTCCGCGATCCGGCTTCCTATCTTCATCGGTGACGGCATGACCCACAGACTTTCCCGCGTAGCCTGTAGCGACGTGAACAGCCCCAGCGCAAACGGTGACAAGGTAATCGTGTGCTCTATTCCGTTCTTGGCGTTCCCGGCAGGGATGACCCACGTCTTTTTCGTCAAACTCACATGCGCCCATTCAGCTTTGGCGATCTCACCGATACGGCAGCCGGTCGCCAGGCTTATCAGCAGCGCCGTTTGCACCATTGGAGATAACCCACATCCGGGCAATTTGCGGAACAGGTCCACGATCTCGGCATCAGATAAGACTCGATTCCGTCCAGGCTCTTTTCCACCCACGTCAGCAGCCTTGACGGGAGCCAATGGATCAACGCTGACGATCTCCCGTAGCTGCGCCCATCCATAGAAAGTCTTGAGTGTGGTTAGCACTCGGTTAGCCATGACGGGAGCGCCGCGTGCAGATACCGCGTCCAGACACGCCAGCAAGTCAGCGCGGGTGACAGTGCCCATCTCTTTCTGCCCGACCACTGACAGCACGTCCTTCCCCACTGCCCGCAGCATCTCCGCGCCGTCTTTGCGCTGTGACAACTTGGCGCTATGCCATTCCATGAATACATCGGCAAACGTCTTGCGTGCGGCACGCTCCATCTTGGCAATGCGATCCGCCTCGGCAGCAGCGGCTTTTTGTTGATCCTGATACAGGCGCACATTGGGCGTCACGTCCCTATGGATGACCAGCCACTCCCCCGACCGTGTACGCGCTTCCTCTATGGTGAAGCACCCCTCGGCGGCGGCCTCGCTGTAACGGCCAATGGATAGCCGGTCCCTGGTGCCCCGCCCATCACGGTATTCATAAAAAAAGGTGACGCCGGTCGTCGTAACGCGGGCCAATAAACCGCCATGCCCTGTAGCGCCATCGCTGACCCATGCCACCCCCCCGACTTGAGCGGCTTTCTGTTTTTTGCGTAACGCTGGTATGGTGATTCCGGCCATTTTACCCCCCTCCCGTGTAGGCTTCCTGTAGGCTTTCTTCGCCCGTGTAGGCTTTCTGTAGGCTATAATCTAAAAAACCATGACGTACCGCCCTGTACTTCATAGTACGCTAAATTGCAGGTTTTTCAATGGATAGCGGGGGGCTATGTGTACTTCTTCGGATGATGCGGAACCACAAAAAACGCTGTTTTTCCTGCTTTGGGAGCAGGATGTCGTAGGTTCGAATCCTATCGCCCCGACCAATTTTTCAACAGCTTAGACTACCTCTTTGAGTTGGCCTTTTCTACAACCTGCTTTCTTTCTACAACTCCGCCGAGAGGCTTGACGGTCTGAAGCCGATGGGTATTACTCAATACCGTTTGGCCAAGGAAATCGGTGTCCCAAGGCCCTCGTCTCGGGTCAGCCCTGTCTTTGCGCACAAGATCGTAAGGCCGAGGCGATGACTGGTACAACGCCCTT
>JAJYPA010000431.1 GCA_021795795.1 Pseudomonadota bacterium
GGATTTTGCCCATTATCCGCTTTTATGGAGTGTGCCATGGCTACTCGTCCCAAAGACCTTTCCCTGAACGAAGAACAACTGGCTGCGATTACCAGTGGACCCATTGCCGGGTCACGGAAGAGCTTCCGGGAGGGGATACGCTATCCTGCCTTGCGCGTACCCTATCGTGAGATCGATCAGACACCGACGAGGGCCAGGGACGGTAGTCTGGAAGCCAACCCCGCCATTCCGGTTTACGACAGTAGCGGTCCCTTCACCGATCCGGATTTCGCCATGAACCTGGAGGCAGGGTTGCCACCATTGCGTCATGCTTGGGCCTGGGAAGGCGCCGCTCTGGATATTTATGCGGAACCCAGTTCCGCGTTTGGCCGGGGGCGTCTCCACGATCCCGCCACCGAGCATCTGCGTTTTGGCTTGCGCCGTTCCATTCGCAGGGCGCGGGCGGGTGGCAACGTCTCCCAGATGCATTACGCGCGTCGCGGCATCATTACCCCCGAAATGGAGTTTGTGGCCATCCGCGAAAACCAGGGCCTCGATCGTCTGCGGGAGCAGGCGCCGGCGCTCTTCCGCGCCCATCGCGGGCAGTCCTTGGGGGCCGCCATTCCTGACACCGTCACGCCGGAGTTTGTGCGGGACGAAGTGGCCTGTGGGCGGGCCATCATCCCGGCCAATATCAACCATCCCGAACTGGAGCCGATGATCATTGGCCGCAATTTTCTGGTCAAGATCAATGCCAATATCGGCAATTCTGCGGTGAGTTCCTCTATTGCCGAAGAAGTGGAAAAGATGGTCTGGGCCATTCGCTGGGGGGCCGACACGGTGATGGATCTATCCACCGGCAAGCATATCCACGAAACGCGCGAGTGGATCATTCGCAATAGTCCGGTTCCCATCGGTACGGTGCCCATTTATCAGGCCCTGGAAAAAGTGGACGGCAAGGCCGAGGCGCTGACCTGGGAGCTCTATCGCGACACCCTCATCGAGCAGGCGGAGCAGGGGGTAGACTACTTTACCATCCATGCCGGCGTGCTGCTGCGCTATATACCGATGACGGCCGATCGCCTGACCGGCATCGTGTCGCGCGGTGGCTCCATCATGGCCAAGTGGTGCTTGGCCCATCATCAGGAGAATTTCCTCTATACCCATTTTGAGGAAATCTGCGAGATCATGAAGGCCTATGATGTGAGCTTTTCCCTCGGGGACGGCCTACGGCCGGGGTCTCTGGCGGATGCCAATGACGAGGCGCAGTTTGCCGAGCTGCACACCTTGGGAGAACTGACGCAGATTGCCTGGCGCCACGACGTGCAGGTCATGATCGAGGGGCCGGGGCACGTACCCATGCAGATGATTCAGGCCAACATGGAAGAGGAGCTCAAGCATTGCTTTGAGGCCCCTTTCTACACCCTGGGACCCCTCACCACCGATATCGCCCCGGGTTACGACCATATCACCAGCGCCATCGGCGCGGCGCAGATAGCTTGGTATGGCACGGCCATGCTTTGCTATGTCACGCCGAAGGAACACCTTGGTCTGCCGGACAAGAATGACGTACGCGAAGGCGCCGTTGCCTACAAGATTGCCGCCCATGCGGCGGACCTGGCCAAGGGCCATCCGGGGGCACAGGTGCGCGATAATGCGCTGTCCAAGGCACGCTTTGAATTCCGTTGGGAGGACCAGTTCCATCTCGGTCTGGATCCCGAGCGGGCGCGCTCCTACCATGATGAAACCCTGCCCCAGGAGGGGGCCAAGGCGGCGCACTTCTGCTCCATGTGCGGGCCGCACTTCTGCTCCATGAAAATCACCCAGGATCTCCGGGACTACGCCAAAAGCAAGGGCGTGGAGGCACTGGAAGCGGCGCGGGTGGAAGGAATGCAGGAAAAGTCCGAGGACTTTCGTCGTTTGGGCCAAAATATCTATTTGCGGTGATGTCTTTTCCGGACAGGGCCGGCTGGTATCTCGGTTCAATATTGCTGGAGTGCCGGTGAGCTGTTGCAGCGCGCTATATTGCTCACCAGGACGATTAGAGTCATTCTTTGGCGAAAATCAGGTCCAACGGAAAGAAAATATCCTAATTATGTCAGTTGGTTGTGGTCGTCCTGGAAGCCTCCGGCCGACCCCCGGGGATGGGTTCGTTTGCAAGAAAGGATATTGGATGGGGTAGTGTCGACCCATGCGTAACTCTGCTCAGGTCAAATAGCCGTGCATACTGCGAGAGAAGCCTGATTCCGGTCATCGCATGGGAGGTTTGGGCACGTCCGGTATTTCCGCTTCTGCCTTGCCGCCCTTTTCCTCCAAGACGCGGGCAGTATTCTTCGCCGAGTTGCTGAAAACGAAACGCCCAGCAAGGATGCAGCCCTTCATCCCCGGATCGCAAGGCCGGCTCAAGACGCGCTGACAGCGCCCATCCACTTCGTAAGGGCAACCCCACCCGCTCATGTCACACCCCTTCGGCTGTAGCCCCTAGCCGCCATTGCCCACCTCCGGCAGGGGTGCTGCCGACCGTATCTTTGGGAATGGCTCCACTTTCTACAGCAAGAAATGCCCGAAATTATGTTCCGCAAATGGGCATTTGGCAATCTACCATTCCCGCAGCCAAGGGTATGGAACACACCCAGAGACCGAAGCCCCTCTCATCAAGCCAGCCTTTGTTTAAATAGTCGATCGCCTGGCCGACCTGGAAATTCTCTGCTGCGTCAAAACGCAAAGAATCCGGCGGCCGGATTAAAAGCCTAAATCGGACCTCATTTCTTGATCAACATCAAGGATATCTTGGGGAGTCTATTCAATTATAGGATCCTGTCTTCAAGAGGATGGGGCGGGCGTGGAATGCGCAGGCCGCAGGCATTGCCGGCCATGTCGCCACTCTGGGGGTTTTCAGGCGCCCCAGGAAGTACTTGCACTTATGCAAAGCACCAAAGGGGATACTGTCGAACCGTAGCTGTAGTTGGCGCAAGGAGGTAACAATGCAAACAATATTCACCAAGGCTATGGCCCGTAACGTCTTTCTCGGGGGGGCTGGTTTCTTTCTCATAGCTTATCTGGCTCTTAGCTATGATACATGGCAGCAAATTCCCGAACGTGATCATGCCAACCTTATTACTCCGGCCGTAGCCGAGGGCAAATATCTGGTCGATACCAACGACTGCATGGGTTGTCACACGATTAATGGGGAGGGAGCGTATTATGCACCGGAGCTGGACGTTTCCTATAGAACCTACGGGCCGGGCTTCATTCGTGCGTGGATGATGTCCCAGCCAACCGGGGCTCCTGGACGTAGACAGATGCCGAATTTTCATTTTACTCAGGACCAGCTAACCGATGTCATCGCGTACCTGCAATGGGTGGGAAACATAAACACCAACGGCTGGCCGCCGAACAAACAAGGCTAAGATCCTACGGACCACTTTATCACTGAATATTGAGGAGCGCGTGATGCAATTTAAATCACAAGCAGTGGCTAAGCCTTATTTTATAGCAGCCTTGGGCCTTTTCGTTGGCCAGATCCTTTTTGGTCTCATGGCCGGTTTCGAGTACATAAACGGGACCGCCCTGTTTCCGTATCTCCACTTCAACATAGAGCGCATGAGCCATACCAATCTGTTGATCGTCTGGCTGCTCATGTCGTTCATGGGCGCGGCCTATTTTGTCGTACCGGATGAAGCCCAGACCGAGCTGTACAGCCCGAAGCTGGCTTTGGCCACCTTCTGGATCTTTTTGATCGCCGGAGCAGTCACTATTCTGGGTTATGTCACCATGAGCTACTCTCACTTGGCGGCGATCACGTTCAACTCCGTATGGCCGACCATGGGTCGTGGGTACCTTGAGCAGCCTCTCCCGATCAAGATCGGTATTGTGCTGGTGATGTTGTCTTTTTTACTCAACCTCACCATGACGATTATTCGTGGTCGAAAGACGACAATCGGGATACTGCTGGTGGCCTCCATGTGGGGGGTCGCATTATTATACCTGCCCGCTTTCTACTTCCCGGTCGACACGGTCAAGGACAGTTATAGTTGGTGGTGGATCGTGCATGGTTGGGTGGAGGGCGACTGGGAGCTCGTGCCGGCCAGTCTGGTGGGTTACATCATGCTTAAAACGACCGGTGTGGACCGTGAGGTGGTGGACAAGTGGATTTACATCATCGGCGCCATGGCGGTGATGTCTGGTTTCCTTGGCATCGGCCACCATTACTATTTTATTGGCGCTCCTGCCTATTGGCTCTGGATAGGGTCCATATTCTCCGCGCTGGAACCGGTTCCTTTCCTGCTGTTGATCGTGTTTGCCTTCACCACCATTCGGAATCGCCGCCGCGACCACCCCAATAAGGCGGCCGTGTTGTGGGTCCAGGGAGAGACCATCATGGCTTTTCTAGGTGCCGGAGTTCTGGGCTTTATCATCACCCTGGCGCCGGTACAGTACTATGCGCATGGTACTAACCTCACCGCCGCCCACGGGCATCTGGCCTTTTTCGGGGCTTACGTCATGATATCCTTGGCAACGATTTCCTACGCCATGCCCATTCTGCGGGGGCGCGAGGCGAACAGTACCGCCGCTCAGCGCTGGGAGATGACAGGCTTTTGGGTCATGTGCGTTAGCATGTTGGTGATCGCCGCATCACTGGCGGCGGCGGGCTTGGTGACGATTTTCCTGCAACGCTATACTTCCAATCCATTGCCTTTCATGGAGGTACAGCATAAAGAGGCCGTATTCTTCTGGATCCGTGAGCTGGCCGGGCTGGGATTTTTTGCTGGTCTATTGATCTATCTACGCAGTTTTTTTGTGAAGGGAGACTACAATTACGCTGCTTATGCGCAGCAGGCCATGTCACCCCGCTGAGCATTCAGGGCGGGGCTCGGCCCCCGCCCTCAAGGAGTATGTCATGCTCGCATCCGAAGAGATGTCACGGCAAATGAAAACCCGCCATGCGGCACTACCGGGCGATTTTGCCATGTGGATATTCATATTTGCCGAACTCGCCATGTTCGGTCTTTTCTTCATGGTTTTCGCCATCACCCGCACTATGGACTATACCGTGTTCGAAAGCTCCCAGCGCACCCTGAATCGCGCGCTGGGAGCCATTGACACTGCTGTACTCATCACGGGCAGTTATGCCGTCGTACGAGCGGTGCAGGCTATCCGGCGTGACGCCGCACGGGCGTGTGTCCATTGGCTCGGTCTGGCAATCGGTTTAGGCGGAATTTTCCTCGCTCTCAAACTTTATGAGTTCCATCAGGACGTCGCGCGCGGGATCACGCTTAGCACGAATACCTTCTATATGTTTTATCTATCGCTGACCTTCTTGCACTTCATGCACGTCGTGATGGCCATGATCATTCTGGCGGTGGTGGCGTGGAAGGCGCGTGGCGGGCATTACAATGCCGTGAATCATGCCGGGGTGGAGACTGCGGCATCTTTCTGGCACATGGTCGATCTGATTTGGATTATTCTCTTCATTCTGGTTTATGTTCTCCACTGAAGAAGGTTGCGAAAGGTCAAACTGCTTTCGTTGGAGCAGGAAGTATCCGATCAATGGGCAGATTAAGGGACGCCCATGGTGTATCGTTAGGACCGGCTCCCGGCAGGACCATGAGGTGGCTTATGAATAACGCCAAGACCAACGAAGCTCGTGCCGCAACTTTTGTCTGGTTGCTGCTTTTGCTGTTCACGCTCGCCACTTACTTGATTGCCACCTATATTCCATTTGGGCCGGTAATCATGGGCATAGTGCTTGGCGTTACTTTTTTTAAGGGCCGCTTGGTGATATGCCATTTCATGGGTGTGAGATATTGCCGCCCCTTATGGCGGGTGCTTATGATGGCTTATCTGCTTGTGGTAGGGAGCGTCATCGCGCTGGCTTATCTGCTTGCCCCGGTGATCAACCGTTGAACTTGGAGAATTTGATGACGAATGCGGCAAAAAATCTGCGTGGCATACCCGCGGCAATACCGACTTATCATGCCGGCGGTCAGGAGGTGATGCTCTTTGAACAAGCTTGGCGCAACCAACTTCCGGTTCTTATCAAAGGACCTACTGGCTGCGGCAAGACACGGTTCGTCCGCTATATGGCAGCGCGCTTGGGTCGGGAACTGTATACGGTATCCTGTCATGACGATCTCTCGGCATCTGATCTAATTGGTCGCCATCTTATTGGAAATAGTGGAACTTACTGGTTGGATGGCCCTCTGACACGGGCAGTGCGCGAGGGGAGCATCTGTTATCTGGACGAGATTGTGGAGGCGCGCAAGGATACTACGGTGGTGCTGCATGCGCTGTCCGATGACCGCCGCATTCTGCCGATTGACCGTACTGGCGAGGTCCTCCAAGCACCGCCCGAGTTTATGCTGGTGATCTCCTACAATCCGGGATATCAAAACGTTTTCAAGGGACTCAAGCCGAGCACACGACAACGTTTCGTGGCCTTGCGCTTCGATCCGCCGGAGGCTGAACGGGAGGAAGCGATCATTCGCGGTGAAACGGGCATCGATCCGGATAGCGCGAAACGCCTTGTCACCCTCGCCAATGCCCTACGCAGTGTTGTTGGACAGGATCTCGAAGAAGGGCCGGGCACGCGCCTCCTTATCAGCGCGGCTCGGCTTATGGTCAACGGAGTGGCACCAGTAACGGCCTGCCGGGCAGCCATCGCGGAGAGTTTGAGCGATGAAACCGAAGTTACGGCGGGTCTGATGGAAGTCGTAGCGGCTGTGTTCGCGGATTGACAAACGGCAATGGAAGAAGCCGTTGGCAAGCTTTGGCATAGAGCGATCACCAGGATCGCCACGCGCCGCTATCCCAAAGCAGCGGCCTCCCTCAATACGCTGGCCGGACCCTTGGGTCTGCTATATCGTGCCTGCAATGGGGAATGGGGCCGGGAGCTGATATCCACCACCGCGACACGGCATCATGGTCGGCGCGGCTGGCTGGCGCGGCTGGCTGGGGTAGGCACGCACACGGAACTGGCCTGGTGCGATACCGAAGCGTTGCGACTGCCGGAGGTGATCGATCTATTTCCTGATGCCGGTTTGAATCTGGATCTCTATCGGTGGCTGACCGCATTGGCCGCGCAAACGTCCGACGATGCCGATTGGTTCAGCGCCCAGCAAGATGCAAGCCAGCGGCTGCTTACCCGCTTCTCCGGCCTGGCTGCGATTTATGGG
>JAJYPA010000047.1 GCA_021795795.1 Pseudomonadota bacterium
GTCAACGGCCATGGCCAAACCTTTGCCGACGCAGCCAAATAAATAAGCTAAAGACGATTTATCACAGGCAACTTGTTCAAGAAACATATTGCGACTCCCCCGATTAAGGATGTTTGTGTAATGACACAACATACATTCAATCATTCTATTGAGTGT
The DNA here is from genome assembly GCA_021795795.1 of Pseudomonadota bacterium. The sequence goes on from JAJYPA010000047.1 coordinate 157, forward strand.
TTGGTCAATATGTTTCATACTGCAAGAAACTTCATCGTCGTTAATCAGGAAAACCACGTATGACGCATGTCCACGGTATTCGCCCAAATGCCGCCCAGTTCGTTTTGCAATTGCTTCAGGTATTCCTGGTTGGCAGCCTGGTGGGGATGACCCGAACCGTTCTCCCGGAACTGGCTGCGTCTGATTTTGGTCTGGCTGCCGGCTCATTCATGGCGCTGGCCACATTTGTCGTCGTTTTCGGTCTGGTCAAAGCGCTTTTGAATCTGTTCGCAGGCAGCTTGTCGGATCGGTGGGGTCGTCGGCGCGTTCTTATCGCTGGTTGGGTCTGTGCCTTGCCCATTCCCTTACTTATCCTGTTCGGCCCGAGTTGGGGCTGGATAATCTTAGCGACGGTGTTTTTGGGCATTAATCAGGGTCTGAGCTGGTCCATGGCCTTGAACAGCAAGTTGGATCTCACTCATGCGCGTCAACGCGGGCTGGTCAATGGCTTCAATGAGTTTGCCGGGTACGGCGGTGTGGCGATTGCCGGGATGCTGTCGGCTCTGGCCGTTCATGCCCTCGGCGCGCGCATGGGGCTGTTCATTTTTACACTGGCAATTATCGTGCTGGCTCTGTTGATTGCGCTGGTGGCGGTTCGGGAAACGCGTCCCTGGGCCATATTGCATCAAGGCAACTCCATGATTGAGCCAATTGGAATGCGCACCTTGTTTGCTTATGCCAGTTGGCAAAATCGATCACTACTGGCTCTGAATCAAGCCGGTCTGGTGGAAAAATTCACCGATGCCTTGGTCTGGTTGTTTTTCCCGGTATTTTTCATGGCCAAAGGACTGTCATTGGTCACATCCGGCTCATTGATCGCCGTCTATGGCGTGGTTTGGGGCGCAGGACAGTTGGTCACCGGCTCTTTGTCGGACCGGTTCGGCCGAAAGATCATGATCGTCGGCGGCATGTGGCTTTGCGGCTTGGGTGTGGTCGCCGTCAGTTTGAGCCAATCGATAGGGCTTTGGGGATTGGAGCTGGGATTGATCGGTATTGGCATGGCGATGCTTTACCCCACTCTGGGCGCAGCGGTGGCCGATCAGGCCGAGCCGGCTCAACGGGCGGGCATTCTGGGTATTTATCGCTTCTGGCGCGATTTGGGCTACGCCGTGGGCGGATTGCTCCTGGGGCTGACAGCGCAATGGAGTGGCGGGATTTTGCTGCCCTTTTGGCTGGTTGGATTTTCCATGACCGCATCAGGGTTATGGGTGGCAGTGGTTGCGAACAAAAGCCAATAAAAATTACCCATTCAATAACAATAGGTTGCTTCATTGTCAAAAAGACAAAATGTGATCGATTTTGGCGATTTCCCGTTCACTAGGGTGAATGCCACGGCTAGTTAACCCTGTTGAACACAGGCTGATTGCCCGATCAAGTTGAATACTGGCAAGTGATTAGGCAAACTGCCTCGATTGTTTGGCAAAGGAATGCGCTCATGAGTTCTGTGAAAATCCGCACCGGTTTTTCTTCACCGTTGCCACTACACCAACACTTTCGAATTTCATGCTTTTTACATGTCTTTGTGGTTTTGATCACGATAATGTGCACAGGTTTTGTGTCTGTCGCTTACGCAGATTTGTATCGCTGGACAACCAAGGACGGGATGGTGCATTTAGGCGATAACATGCCGTCATCTCAAGCCATGGAAGGTTATGATCTGATCAACCCGTCTACCGGCGAGGTCATACGGCACATCGACCGGGCGAAGACACCACAGGAACTCGCCGTCGAAGCCGCCGCCAAAAAGGCGGAAGAGCAAGCGGCAGAAAAAAAGCGCACAGAAGAAGAAGCACAAGCCCGACATGATCATATGCTGCTCGATCTTTACAGCAACACGTCCGATCTGGAACGGGCAAAATCGCAACGGCTGAGCGAAATTGATGGCCTGATCAAACAAACCCAGAACGCTCTGGATCGCGCCCATGAGCGATCAAAACACGCTCAGACCTCATCAGAGCAGCAAGCAGCATTCCAAGATATGCTGCAATTGAGCAAAGAGCTATTCGATCTACAGGCACGTCGTAACGATACTGTGAAACGTTTTGATACTGACCTTCGCCGCTTTGAACAGCTTAAAACCAAGCCATCCAATCAAGCTGGCAAGTAGCCAATTTGCATCAAGGCTTGTCGGCGAAATACCCGGAAACAGCCAAGTCATGCACGCGAACAATACCGGCCGGAACAACCCGTGCCGCTGGCACAAGCTTGGGCGTGTAGCCCAAGATCTGAGTTTCATGGTGAATGGCGTTGCCACAAGCTGAAAAACGCACGCCTTGCGCACTGAGCTTGCTAATAAATGGATCTAGCGGGTTGTCATTCGCAAAAAGCAGCTTTATTCCGGGGCCAAAGGCGACCACTTCGACATCGACCTTACCTTTGCCATAGTGCTCGAGTAAATGTTCAGCAACCGCCAACACCTCGTGTCGTCTGCTGGCATCGGCATCGCTGATCTGCAACACATACCGCGCGGTGACATCCGGTGTTTCCGCCTTGATGGCTTCGACACTTTTAGCCTGAGGGTAATGCGCGGCCTTGATGAGTGCGGTGACATCCACATGCGGTGTTTGGGCGGGCGGCGCAGCCAGACTGGCCACGGGGAGCAGAACAGACAGACTGAGCACGCCTGCCAGACTGAGCGGCTTGATGTGAACGGTTTTGAGCATCGCGATTTTCCTTTAGGTGCTTATAGGAACGTCGAGATTAGCTCAAAACAAATTGCCTTGCTATCTATTTAGCAAGCTCACATAAATACCCGCTCGCAGCTGTGCCGCGCCCAATCAACCACGAATCAGCGTGCCGACGCCCTTGTCCGTCAACAACTCCAGCAACACGGCATGCGGGACGCGCCCATCGATGATCTGAACCGTTTTGACTCCACCGCGCACGGCATCCAAAGCAAAATCAATCTTTGGCAGCATGCCGCCGTAAATCGTGCCGTTTTCGATCAAGGCTTCGACATCCCGCGCCGAAAGGCCCGTCAAAAGCTTGCCTTCCTTGTCCAGAACACCGGCCGTATTGGTCAGCAGCAACAGTTTTTCCGCACCCAACACCTGCGCGATCTTGCTTGCCACCACATCGGCGTTGATGTTGTAGGCGGCGCCATCCTCGCCCACGCCAATCGGCGCGATGACGGGAATGAAATCCTTGCTTTCCAGTAAATTGAGAATGGATGGATCGATGCTCGCCACTTCACCGACGTGACCGATATCGATGATTTCCGGTTCCAGCATATCTGCTGTTTGGCGGGAAACCTTGAGCTTTCTGGCGCGCACCAATCCGGCGTCTCGCCCCGTCAACCCCACCGCGCGGCCACCATGGCGATTGATGAGCGCCACGATGTCCTTGTTCACCAGCCCGCCCAGCACCATCTGTACCACATCCATGGTTTCCCGGTCCGTGACGCGCATCCCCTGAACGAACTCGCCTTGTTTACCGAGCTTCTCAAGCAACTGGTTGATTTGTGGACCGCCGCCATGGACCACCACGGGGTTCAATCCCACTTGTTTCAGCAGAACGATGTCGCGGGCGAATGCGTCCTGCAAAGCCTCGTCGACCATGGCGTTACCGCCAAATTTGATCACGATGGTCTTGTCGAACAGCCGCTGGATATACGGCAGCGCTTCCATCAATACTTCGGCGGTCACCTCTGGGGCGTAACTTGTCATGATGTTCCTCAAAAAATTTCGGTAAGTGGGTATAGGTCAGGCGCGACCGGTATGACCGAAGCCGCCGCTGCCCCGGTGGCTGGGCGTGAATTCTTCGACCGTCTCGAAGGCAACCTGCACCACCGGCACCACGACGAGTTGCGCGATGCGTTCACCGATATTGATGGTGAACGGCTGGCTGCCTCGATTCCAAACCGATACGAACAACTGCCCCTGATAATCGGAATCGATCAAACCGACGAGGTTGCCGAGCACGATACCGTGTTTATGCCCAAGCCCCGAGCGCGGCAGGATGACGGCCGCCAAGCCCGGATCTTCAATATGAATAGCCATGCCGGTGGGAATGAGTTCGGTTTGCCCGGGATCGAGCACCAATGGTTCGGACAAACAGGCGCGCAGATCGAGCCCGGCTGAACCACTCGTGGCGTAATCCGGGCGCGGGATGGTATCGCCAAGACGAACGTCCAGCCACTTGACTTCAACCTTGTTTTTCTTGCTATCAGGCATCTGTTTTTTCTCTGTTCATGATCTTGTCCAGCAAGGCAATCAACTGTGTTGCCAGCAGTGTTTTATCGGCGCGCTCAAACTGTTGCGTGCCATCGGCCCAGATGACACTCAAGGCGTTATCCGGCTGATCGAAGGCCAGTCCTGCGCCCACGAGGTTGGCGCAAATCACATCCATGCCTTTGGCGCGGCGCTTTTGTTCGGCATAGGCCTGAAGGTTTTCCGTTTCCGCCGCAAAACCGACCACGAAGGGTTTCGCTTTACGTTGTGCAACTTCGCTGATGATATCCGGATTTTTCACCAGCGTGAGCGTCAGCGAATCGACATCGGGCGATTTCTTGAGCTTGTGTTCGGCGGGTGCACTCACACGGTAATCGGCTACGGCGGCCGCGCCGATAAACACATCAATCTGCTCCACCGCCGCCACGGCCGATTGCATCTCCTGCGCGGTTTCGAGATCAAGCCGATGAACTCCAGCGGGCGTGGGCAGACTATTTGGACCGCAGATCAAGATCACGTCTGCACCAGTCTCACGCGCCGCTGCCGCCAGCGCAAATCCCATTTTCCCGGAGGAGCGATTGGCAATAAAGCGCACCGGATCGATCGGCTCGCGCGTTCCGCCTGCCGTAATCACAACCCGTTTGCCCCGCCAGTCGACGGTAGTGCGGGAAGTAAGAATCCGGGCTGCGATGTCTTCCGGCTCGACCATCCGCCCGGCACCCACTTCGCCACAGGCCTGCACGCCGGATGCCGGGCCGATCACGCGCACCCCGCGTTTTTTCAGCACATCCAGATTGGCCTGCACCGCCGGATGCGCCCACATCTGCTGATTCATGGCGGGTGCGACCGTCACCGGCGCGGTCGTCGCCAGCACGAGCGTGGTAAGAAGATCGTTCGCCATGCCAGATGCCATCCGCGCCAAAATATCGGCCGATGCGGGCGCAATCACGATCACATCCGCCCAGCGCGCCAGCGCGATGTGATCCATGCCCGCTTCCGCTTCGGGATCGAACAAATGCGTGCGCACCGGCTGGCCGGATACGGCCTGCAAGCTCAACGGCGTCACAAATTGTGTGGCACTCTCGGTTAACACCACGCGCACTTCGGCACCCGCGTCGCGCAGCCTCCTGACCAGCGTAATGGATTTATAGGCCGCAATGCCGCCACTAATCCCGACTAAAATCCTCATTATGTGTGTGCTCGTCTTTGTTGCCATGGGCATGTCTTTCAGGCCATAGTGTACCAGCACCACCGGAGAACCCAGCGCCAGCCATGACCCGATCCACGTCCCCTGACGACAAACCCGATAAAACCCCACATACGGCCCCTGATTCGCCAATAAAACGGCGGTACAAATGGCGCAGGTGGTTGATTGAGATCGCAGTGTTTGTCGGCGTATTGCTGGCGGTGCGCGCCTATATGGCGCCAGCGATTCCCGATGCTTATGAACGCACACCCATACCGGCAATCACCCTGCCGACAGTCACGGGCGGCACGGTGACGCTGGGCGGTGCAAACCCACGCCCCACAGCAGTAGTTTTCTGGGCAACCTGGTGCGGTGTTTGTCATGTCGAACTGCCCTGGATCAATGACCTGGCCAAAAGCCACCGCATCATTACCGTCGCGATGCAATCAGGCAGCGCCGATGACGTGCGCCAATACCTGAACAAAAATCAGCTCGATCACCTGCCCGTGGTCAATGATCCCGATGGGCAAATCGCCAAACAATTCGGTGTCTCGGTGACGCCTACCCTGTTTTTCATCGCGCCCGACGGCCGCATCACGATGGCTGAAACCGGCATCACCAGCCCCTGGGGAATCCGTTTGCGCCTATGGTGGCTCAGCTTATGATTCAACAAACTCAGAACACGATCGACCCGATCCTTGATCGCCTTGCTTCGGTACTCGCCAAAAGCACGGACACAGCGACGCTGGTGAGACCACTTCTGGAGTTGATGGAACATTTGACCGGACTCGATTCGGTGTACCTGACCCGCATCGACTGGTCCAAACAGGTTCAAACCATCGTGTTCACCCGCAACTGCCACGAGTTGGTGATTCCAGAAGGACTGGAAGTGCCGCTGGAACACACGCTGTGCCGCCGGGCGATTGAGGAGCAGCACTTTTTCGAGCCGGACGTACCCACGCACTGGGCCGATGCGCATCTGGCGATTGATATGGGTATTCAGACTTATCTCTCGGCCCCCGTGCGTCTGGCGGATGAGGAAATCTACGGCACGCTGTGCGCGCTCGGCGCAGATTCCACCGAAATCAGTCCATCCACCCAGCGGGTCGTCCAGTTGTTTGCCGACTTGATTGCGCATCAAATCGACCGCGAACGCTTAATCATGCACTTGCAGTCCGACAATCGGGCCATTGGTGAACTGGCGATGACCGACGCCCTCACGGGCCTGCCGAATCGGTTTTCGCTGCGACGCGCGCTCAAGCGCGAGCTGGCCAATGTGCGGCGGATGGACCAGGTGCTGCACCTGGCTTTTATCGATCTTGACCAGTTCAAGGAGATTAATGACCGTCACGGCCACGATGTCGGTGATCAGTTTCTCAAGGCCATCGCTGACTCCCTGCGTAACGGTTTGAGGGAGGGGGATTTCGTGGCCCGTTACGGCGGGGATGAGTTTGTCGCTTTCGGTATTTCAAAAAACACGGCAATCGCTGCAGATGAAGCGGCGTTCACCACGCATCTGTGTGACTTGACCTCCGGTCGATTTACGCTTGAGGCGACAGTCATAGATTACCCCGGCGCCAGTATCGGTGTCGTTACCTCGACCCCTGAAGATCACGATATCGATGAACTGATCGAGCGTGCCGATCAGGCAATGTACCGATTCAAAAAAAACCGCCGCGCAACGGAAAGATTTGGCGGCGGTGGCGAAAAAAACGCCTAAAGGGTGGGACTGGATATCCTAAAGTTCTACACGGATCGATAGCGCTTAGAACACGGCCGTCACCTGGAGCGCCAAACGGCCGCCCACGTCCAGCAGTTGATTGTTTTGAGCCACTGCATCCGCGCTGTAATGCCGCATTGCGTAATCGAGTGTGACGCGGGTTTTCGGCGTGAAATGGTATTGCACGCCCGCCGTCCAGGTGCTGAACCGGGTCTGGGTGGGTAAATCGACATTGCGCTGATAGCGGTCGTAGCGCAGATCCAGCTCCCACTTCGTATTGGGAATGAACCAGCCAGCCTCAACATATCCCCCGTTGGCCTTGAAGTCGTTAAACAGGGTTTGCGGGTTGTTTGAGCCTTGGTAGATCATCCCTTTGCCCCACATGTACTCGGCCGTCACGCGATACGGTTTCTTGAGATAGGTCACACCCGCGCCATATCGTTTGCGATCCTGCTCCTGTGCTGTGTTGTAGGCATTGGTTCGCTTGCCGCTCTGATACCAGGAAAACATCTTGACACTCGGGCTCATCGGCCCCTTGTTTTTCTTGTCGAACAGATACGCCGACGACCAGTAGAGGTACACATCCTTGCTGGCATTGCCGTCGGTCATCCGCACGCCGCTACCATTGCCCAGCATCGCCGCGTAGGTGTGTTCCCACTTGCCCACGTCGAACGCATCGAAGACTTGCACACCGACATCGCGAAAACCCGTCGCCGGATTGGAAAAGGCGTTCATATCCGCATCCGGAATGGTCTGTGGCGGAATATTCTTGTCGCCGGCATCCGGGAATCGCTCCAGTAGCAACTGATTGGTGACGTCGGTGTAATTGATGTAATTTAGGCTTCCGATGCCCTGTAGTCCTTCTTCGGCGCCGGGGTACTTGAACAGACCCAGCCGGACGCGGGCGCCCTTGATGTAATTGAGCGTCACGCTGGCATCCGTTACGACGGGCCGATAACTGCCATAGCGACCGCCATCGGTAAGAGAATTGTCGCCAAAATCGGTCATGATGAAGTAGTTGACCTTATCGTCCAGAAAAAAAGGCGCGCCACGTACCCCGATGCGCGCACGCATGATGTTGAATGACGATTGGGTATCCAGATTGGGGCCGATCAATTTGGGTGGCACATATTTCCCGTTGTATGAACTGCTGAAATCCTTCTGATAGGTTGGCTGGATGAACCCCCACAATTTGACCGGTGGTGCAATGCCAGGTTTTTCCGTGCCCTGCAACATAATCCAGTTGGCGGAAAAGGCATTGGGCGCGGCAATAAGCAGGCCGCCGCATACTCCGGCGAGCAGGATTTTCTTCGAAACAGCGAAGGGCAATATTCTTATATTATTATTCATTAATGGATTCCTTTTATTAATTGTATTGGATTAATTATCTTGGTTTTATTTTCTTGGATTAAGGCTCAAGGACGTGAAACAAAAAACCCGGCCTTATTCAATTGCACCAAACGCACGATACCGGCAGGCACGATGCGCGCCTCGGGATTCAATTCCGGTTCATACCCCAGTTTTTTGGACATGGCGGTAATCGTGTTGGCGCAGGCACTAAACCGCACCCCTTCTGCCGCCAGCGATTGAATCTGATCACCCAAGGCATTGTCCTTGAACAGCAAACGCAGCCCCGGCCCGAAGGCGACGACCTCCACATCCACCTTGTCCGCACCATAAAACTTGATCAGGTTACTGGCGACATTGAGCACCAACTGTTGCCTGGGTCCATCCGCATCACTGATTTGCAAGGCCACGCGCGCCTCAGCAAACGGTTTTTCCTGAATGGCTTGCGAAACAGGTTCCGCCGCGGGATTTGCCATAACTGAAGGCGCGATGCCAATCAGCCCGAGCAAGAACGCGGTCATAAAGATTTTTTGTCGAATACGAATCATGGGGTTACCTCTTTGGTGAATGATTTTTATCTACCGCCGTTATTTGCTCGGGGCTAATGAGGAGACGAGTGCAGTTTTTTGTTTATTCCATTGATGAAATTGATGCACTAATTTGAATTTTCGAGATTATTCTTGGAATAAAACTCAATTGGATACCGTCTTTGATATATAGAGAGTTCAACTTATGTGGAGTAAAACGCATTGAGCCCATCATCCTTTTTATCTGGCGCATTTTTATTCGGGCGGTTGACCTTCAATCATCGCCTAGAGCAATTACGGCCTCGGCTTTATCGCCTGGCTTTTTCGTGGTGCAAGGAATCTTATCTGGCCGAAGATCTGGTTCAGGAAACCATGATTCGAGCGCTGCAAAAACAGACTCAGCTCAGGGATGAAGAGTTGATGGATCGCTGGGTTATTCGCATTTTGGCTAACCAGTGGCTGGATCATGTCCGCAATCGTGTCCACGACGATAACATTGACGACGTGGAGCAAACGCTCTCCATCGATGAGCAACAATCACCCGAGTGCATCCATTGCCGGGATGAAATGATCGAACGGGTCCGCAACGCTGTGATGCGCCTGCCGGAAATGCAGCGCATGGTGGTCACGCTGGTCGATCTGGAAGAATTCTCCTATAAGGAAGTAGCCACCACGCTCGATCTGCCGATCGGCACGATCATGAGCCGCCTGTCGCGTGGCCGTCAGTCTTTACGAAAGCTCCTGATCGAAACGAAAAATGCCGCAACTGAGGAGCGCAGCAAAAGCGAGTGCCACCTGAGGAGAGTTGTATGAATTACGCCCAGCAAAACAAATACCAAGACACACCCATTTCCGTCGAGGAAGTCAATGCCTTCATCGATGATGAGCTCATCCACGAAGATCGGCAGCGCGTGCGTGAACAGGTGAAAAAAAATCCGGAGCTGACTCAGTTGATCTGCGACATCGATCAGATCCAAGACTGGATCAAAGAGGCCTATGAGGTCGTACCGGAGCCAAAGAACCCCAAAACCAGATGGCGAGTTCACGCTCTGCTGCCCGGCGCGCTGGCTGCAATGACGTTGCTGACCGTCGGCGTGCTGGCTGGCTGGTTTGTGGGCAAGATGTCTTCCACCGACGCCGGTGGCGGTCATGCCGCAACCATGCTTCAGGCCAGAAATCAGGCGCAGAACGTTGAGTATGCGACTGCGCCGACCGCCGTGGCGCGCAACGTCATACTTCGACTGGGTTCCGACTCACCCCAGAAATTCAGGGAAACCCTGAACAGGGTCGAGCATGTGATGAAGACTTCGGCTCATCAACCTGGTTTCCAGATGGAGGTGCTCGCCAATTCGGATGGGCTCAACTTCCTGCGGGCAGATACGTCGCCCTATGCAAAACAGATCGAAGCCTTGATGAAGAAGTACCCGAACCTGCACTTCATGGTGTGCGGCACGAGCCTGAAAAACCTCCAGGAAAGTGGACAAAAAGCGGAGCTATTGCCGAATGTGAGCGTAACGTCTTCTGCCGTGGAGCAAGTTGCCCAGCGCATCCGTGAAGGCTGGAGCTACTCGGCGATTTAAGAAATCCGATGCAGGGCGATCAACTCTGCGCGATGGCGGTTAACAGTTCCTCGAAGGCCTGGGCGAATTGATCCAGTCCTTCGTCCAGCAGTTGATGGCCGACGGCACCGTCCATATCGATACCGACTTCGGCCAATGCGGCCCAAACCTTTTTATCTTCCGCCAGACGTGGCTTGAGTATGGAGGCAATGCGTCCGTGGTCGGCGAAGACCATTAAGGTGGCCTCGGGCAAGGTGTTGATGGTTTTCGGGGCAATCAGGTTCTCGACGTACAGTACATCCGAGTAATCCGGATTCTTGGTACCCGTGCTCGCCCACAATAGATATTGCTCGCGCGCGCCCAAGCGGGCCATTTCGGCAAAATCCTCGCCTTCGAACACCTCACGAAAATGCTGATAGGCCATGCCGCCCAAAGCCAGCGCGGCTTTGCCACGCAGTTGCAGCGCCGTTTCGCTGCCAATTTCGGTGAGCTGCTGATCGACCAGCGTATCGACACGGCTCATGAACAGGCTCGCCACCGCCCGCACCCGACTTACGGCACCGCCACTGGCATGCAACGCCTTCAAGCCGCGCACGTAGGCTGCGAAGACGCGCTTGACCTGATCGAGGGAAAACATGAGCGTGACGTTGACGCTGATGCCGCGTGCGATCAGCAGTTCGAAGGCTTCGATACCCTCATCGGTCGCTGGAACTTTAATCAATAAATTCGGCCTGTCGGCCAGTTTTTTCAGCCGCTCGGCAGAGGCCACCGTGGAAGCTGCGTTATGTGCGATACGCGGCGACTCTTCCCAACTGACCCAGCCATCCTCGCCGTGGCTTTCGTCGAAAATAGGCCGAAGCTGGTCGCAGGCCTGCTGAATATCCTTCACGACAAGGTGTTCGTACACGAACTCCACATCGTCGTACTCCTTCTTGAGTGCTGCGATGTCATCCGTGTAATAAGGGCTGCCGACAATCGCCTTTTTGAAAATGGAGGGATTGGACGTCAGGCCACGAATGCCATAATTCTGGATCAATTCAGCCAACCGGCCCTCTTCGAGCAGCGCGCGGGACAGGTTATCCAGCCAGAGGCTTTGCCCCTGGCTGGCATAAAGTGTTGATAACTCATTCTGAGACATAATTCTTTTCCCTCCTGCTAATCAACAAAGGCAACATCCATGACTCATTGTAGGGCACCTCGAAAAACCTTTCGAGGTGCCCGTGCACCACAGGGATGTGGTGCCGCGCATCCTGTTTTCGCGCCCTTCCATCATCCATGGCGGAAGCCTGCGTCGCAGGTGCTGCGCTCAAATCAATCGCTTAAGCGATTGAAATAGCTTAAGTTCGTTGCGGACTTCGTCAGCTACGTGATGGTATCCCGCACCGAATGTCCTCGAAAAACTCCATGGAAGGAGTTTTTCGAGGTTCACTATAGAAGCGATCATGCTTGGCGAAACGATTTAATTGGCATGAATCAGCGGCGGAAAAACAACAGGGCCAGAACGATAACCGCACCCGTCATGGCGCCATACAGATGGGCATCCACCAGAACGGGCACACCGAGCAACTTAGCCGTACCCAGATCGCCAAAGCGTTGTTCCCACATGAGTTTTAATGCAATGGCCGCAGTCAAGGCCAACCCGCCAAGCCATTCTTTGTGTGACAGCAATCGAATGGCGCTGGCCGCGAACAGCCCGTGCAAAATACCGGAGAGCCCGACGTACCAGCCGACATGTGGATCAAGCACCAGCAACCCCAAGCCTACACCCAGCCCGCTTCCGATCAAAATAATCAGATAGCTGCGCTGTGTTTCCATGTAACTCGCCAGCGCCGTCCAGAGCAGCAGGCCGACCAAGTCCGAGGCCAGATGCCGCCAGTTGGCATGCACGAAATTGCCGGTGAATACCCGCCAAATCTGACCATGCAGAATATCCGCACGGTCGTAACGCAATTCACTACTGCCGTGCAGCAGCAGGATCGCCACGGCAATCACGGCTACGACCAGAGAAGTAAACCACTTTTGATTACGGTCGGTCATTCAGAAGTCCAAATCCGTTCAGTCAATTCCATTCAAACACGCGGTGATAGACCGTCTCCCGTCCAATGCATCATGGTCGACTGGGGGCGCGCACGATCTATTCCGCAAGGGCGCGCAAAATACCCGGCGTCAGAGCCCAGATCAACTGCCCCTGCCCTGCGCCAATACCCTCGGCGAAGCGCAACAAAATTGCACCCCCTTTTTTCAAGGGCATGGTGCCGGTGGCCGCGCCGCAGAGAAGTGTTTCGGCAAGATGGCTCAAATTGGGTTCATGGCCAATCAACGCGAGGCCATCGACACGGGGTTGTTTGCGCAGCCAATCGATCAGGTTTTCGGTCGACACCTCGGCCGACAGCATACCCTCGGTATCAAATTGACGAATCTCAAGAGCTGGCGCCACGATTTGCGCGGTTTGCTGCGCCCGAACCAACGGGCTGGTGATCAGGCGCTCAATCGGCAGCGCCAATGTCATCAAGCCCCGCGCCGCCAGTTGCATCCGCTCAATGCCACGAGGTGTCAAAGGACGCAGTTCATCGGCCTGGCCTGTGAGGGCAAATTGCTCCCGATCTTCAGCGGGAGCGTGGCGAATCAGTAATACATCCATAACGCATTCGGATCTCATCTGGGCGACTGTGCCGTGATCGTAGCACCATCACTGCCCGCATATCGTGACAAATTGATGCAAATGCCTATCAATCATTGAGCGACAGCCACTCCAGCTCCAAGGCTTCGTGTTCTTCTGCCAGCGTCTGGCGCTGGCTTGTCAGCTCGTGTGCATAGGTCGCATCCGTAGCCGTATACAAACCGGGATCAGCGAGTTGCGCATCCAGCTCCTGTAAAGCAAGCACCACCGCACTCAGGCGATGCTCGATTTCGGCTATGCGCTTGGCAGTGCGTTTGTCCGGTTTACCCGCCGATTTTTCGGCAGCGGGGCGCCAGGTCGATTCACTCTTGGGTTTCGTCGGCTCCACCGGTTTTGCAGGGGCGTTCGCCGCGCGACGTTCTTCGGTCAACACACGGCGGTAATCGTCGAGGTCGCCATCAAACACACCGACCTTTCCGTCGTGGACGCGCCAGAAGTTGTCGCAGACCATTTCGATGAGGCTGCGGTCATGCGATACCACCACTAACGCGCCTTCAAATGTTTGCAGCGCCGTAGCCAATGCCTCGCGCATTTCCAGATCGAGGTGGTTGGTCGGCTCATCGAGCAAAAGCAGATTCGGTGCCTGCCAGACGAGCAGGGCCAAGGCCAGACGCGCCTTTTCGCCACCGGAAAACGGCTCGATGTTTTCAAACGCCCGGTCGCCGATAAAGCCGAACCCGCCCAGAAAATTGCGCACTTCCTGGGTGGATGCCCGACCGGCGATGCGCTCAAGTGCGCTCATGGGCGTATCGCGCGGGTCCAGTTGTTCCAGTTGATGCTGGGCGTAATAACCCACGCGCACGCCCGCAGAGATGAACAGTTCGCCCGCCATGGGCTTCTCCGCGCCACCCAGCACACGCATCAAGGTGGTTTTACCCGCACCGTTCGCGCCCAAAAGGCCGATGCGATCACCCGCGCGCACGGTCAGATCGATGTTTTTGAGCAATGCCTTGCCGTTGTACCCCAGTTCGAGATGCTCCATCGTCAACAGCGGGTCGGGCGCATTCGGTGCGGGGCGAAAACTGAAGGTAAAACTGCTGTCGGCATGGGTGGCGGCCAGCACAGGCAAGCGGGCCAATGCCTTGATGCGGCTCTGCGCCTGTTTGGCCTTAGTTGCCTGTGCGCGGAAACGGTCGACAAATGCCGTCAAATGGGCGCGTTCGCGCTCGATTTTCGCCGAAAGCGCGGCATTTTGCGCCTGGCGTTCAGCGCGCATCTGCTCAAAACCGCTGTAATTGCTGGTGTAGACCGTGAGCGATTTGTTTTCCAGATGGGCGATGTGGGTGCAGACCTGATCCAGAAAATCCCGGTCGTGCGAGACCACCACCAGACTCCCCGGATAGTTGATCAACCATTGCTCCAGCCAGAACACCGCGTCCAGATCCAAGTGGTTGGTGGGTTCATCGAGCAGCAGGATATCGCTGGGCGCCAGCAAGGCCCGTGCAAGGTTGATGCGCATCCGCCAGCCACCGGAAAACGACCGCACGGGGCGGTCGATGGTGTCGGGCGCGAAACCCAGACCATCCAACAACCGTGCCGCGCGGGATCGGGCCGTAAAGCCATCGATCGCTTCCAGATCGTGGTACAGGGTTGCGAGTGCCATGCCGTCCTCGGCCTGTTCGGCTGCGGCAATCGCTTGAGATATGCGATGGTATTCGACGTCCCCCGCTAGCACGCTTTCAACCGCGCTCACGTCCAGTTCGTCGATTTCCTGCGCCACGGTCGCCAACCGCTGACCACCGGCCCGATCCACATTCCCTGCATCGGGCGAGAGCTTGCCTTCCAACAGCGCCAGCAGGCTCGACTTACCCGTGCCATTGCGACCCACCAAACCCAAACGATAACCGGGTTGAAGCGTCAGGTTGGCGTTTTCAAGTAATAACTGGGCGCCGCGCCGCAGACTGACGGATTGAAGCTGAATCATAAAGAATTAATCACGGGGAAATCTTGTAAAAATAAATAACGCGAAAGGATAACGCGTTTTGCTGGCTGATTGCATCATCCGCCCGTGACAAAATCAGTCGCGTGGTCAAAGTCGCAGCCGGTGCGAACCAGTTAATATTCCTATCATCGCAACAGGCTGAAGTAATTTAGGGAAGGTCTGCACAAATGCAGACCTTCCCGAGCAGGGCATGGATGCCCAGCCGCTAAATGACATAAGTCATTGAAAATATTATCACAAGACGGGCGTGAACGCGGGCTTACGCCCGCATCAAGCTGGCGCAAGCCCACGAAGCGATGGATGGATTCGGGCAGAGGTTCTTTAGACTAACTGCAAATCGGCAGGTTTTGCATCTGGGAACACCTGCTGAAGTTCGGCAGGCGTAAGGCCCCATAAGCGCTTGAACAAGCCGCCCAGCAAGCCACGGTAATCAGTGAGCACGGGCCAATCTCGGTTCTGATTAAGTGTTTTTTCGCTCAATGCGACCTGCTCACCGACAATTTTCCCGCCATGAACGCCACCACCCAGCACCCAATACGTGCTGCCGTGGCCATGGTCGGTACCGCGATTACCATTTTCACGAAAGGTGCGGCCAAATTCGCTGATAACGACCACGACGGTTTCGTTCCATGCTTTCCCCATGGTGTCGGGCAACACAGCCAGCCCTGCACCCAGTTCGGCAAATTTATTGGCGAGCTGGCCTTCGGCTCCTGTGACTCCTGTTTGGTTTATATGGGTATCCCAACCGCCCAAATCCATAAACCCCAGGTTGTAATGATCGCGCATTAACACCCCAATTTTAGCGGCAGCCGCTTGAAATCCGCTGGGATTGATCGCGCCGCGGCTCGCAGCGATCATCTCGGCAACGTAACCATTTGATGCCATTTGAGCCATATCTTCTGTTACTTGCTGCTGGGTGGTAAACGCAGTACGCACGGTCGGCGCCAAAGAGCTGTGCTGATACATCTGCTCAAGCAATTGGCGCTGAGCCTCATTCATACTCTGAATTTTACCAACCACCGGCTGATTGGCGATGCGCACTTTGCCCTGCATTGATAAGGGTAGTTGGTTGGTGAAAGCGATGCTGCGGGCACGATCGTGTAATACGGCAGCCAGACGATTCAGAAAGCCACTATTGAAATCCCTTGTATGTGCGCCTTGGCCAAGCTCGATGTGATCCTGCGTTTCAAAATGGCTACGAGACAAATCGGCAGTGCCTGCGAACGGCACAAAGGCTGCCTGTTGCCGTTGATACAGTGGCAAGACCGTGTCTTTCAGACTCGGATGCAATGCCCAGTCGCTATTGAGCTCCAGCGCGCCGTTGGGTTCACTGGGTTTAGGTACCGCAATGTTTGGTCGGCCCTGGTAGTATAAATCGCTACTGTAAGGCACCAGCAAATTGGCTGAATCGTAACCACCGCGCAAAAAAATCAATAGGAATCGAGGGTTGCCATTACTCGGGCTCGCTGCCCATACACGGGAATTGTAGGCTGCAAGCCCGATACAAGAGGCGATGGTGGTTTGAAGAAATTGACGACGGTTCATAATGAGATACCCTCCTGCGCAATACGTTTAGCGCCACATGAATTCTGGCGCTGAAAGCAGCAGGCTCACGGTTTGCCTTGAATTTTTAGCCTGCTCGATGATCTTGCGGGTTTGAGTACTGAAACTCCCCAATAGTTCTTGAATAAACGGACTATTCATATCAATCAGAACTTTCGGTGGCGGCTGAACCAGGGCACCGGGACGAGCGGCAATAAATCCGGCAAACTCGAATCGGTTGGCCATCTGACCGGAACCGTTCCAGTGACTGGCGCCAAGCTGGTAACCATCCGGTGTGGATCGGCCGTATAAAGCTTCGCCCATGAGGTTACTCCAGTTCACCAAGGGGTCGGTATGATTAATTACAACCTCGTCGGGTAGCAAGCGTGCAGCAGAAATCAAATAATGCAGCGGATCCTTGAACAGCTTGCCAAGAGAATGGGTAAATTCCCTGTGGTAGAACAATGTGCGCAACACACTGGCGATCTCACCGTGGCTCTTTTGCCACGTGTCCACCATGCGATCGATCAATTCCTTGGGTGGATTTTCTGCCACAAAAAACTGGGCAAGTTGCGTGCTAATGTGCCGCGCCGTGGCCGGGTGGTTCCCCAGGAACTCAATGACTTGATTGATCTCATCGAGCCCCTTGCCGTGAAAGACATGGCCAAATACGGTTTTGGGGTCAGAATCGTGTCGTGCAGGATTGAAGACCACTAGCCCATCTTGCCAAAACGCATCTTCAAATTGAGGAGGAACACGAATAGGCTGCCCCGGAATGGCAACCCCCAAACCGGTCAGCACCCGAGCCAGATTGGTCACATCTGCCTGCGTGTAACCGCTTCCAACGCCAACTGTGTGCAACTCCATGATTTCACGACCATAGTTTTCATTTATATGGCCTTTTGCGTTCTGCGCATTATTCAAATAAAGCAACATTTGCGGGCTATATACGGTGGCGCGAAATAAATCAACAAAGCGCCCCAGCACATGCGGTTTGATCACGCGCCGATAATAATCGCCCATCATCACGCGCAAAGGACCTTCTTGGAATACTGAGAAATGGTTCATCCAAAACCACGCCAGTTGTTCCTGCAACTGATTTGGGGAATAAATCGCGTAGAGCATCTGTTGTGCAGCGGCCTCGCGGGAAATAGCTGCAAATTGTTTCTGTATGTTTTGTTGTTCTTGAGCCTTTTGCTCAGGGCTGCCTGCGCTTTTCTGTACAGATTTGAGTTTTTCGCTCAGCTGATACCAGAGCAAGGACATCGGCACTTTATTGATCGTCATCGCCGCAATCTGCCTCTCAATTGCGGCAGGTAATGTGCCCTCTCCTTTGGGATGCATTTGTGCTTCAAGCCAAGCGGCTTGCCCTTGCCGTTCAACATCCGCAAGCGTCTTGGCATTCACGCCCCAGGAAAGGCGATTGATAAAGGCCAGTTGATCTGCGCGCGGATAATCTGTTGACGCCAAACCCGTTCTAGCGCACGACAACAGGCCGAGCGTCAAGGCACTGCTGCGTTGTAAAAATTGACGCCGAGCGAATCTGAATTGTGATGACATCCCGAACCACCCTCCTGTCTACCAGTGGGAACGCAATAATTAGACCCCGCATTGAGCCTTTCGCATAGAACAATTTTGTTAACCATTCGTAAGCAGTGGCTAGGTGAAAATGTGCTACATCAAACAGTAAGGCCAGCTGCACGATGTCCGCCTGATGGGGCCAGGCAGAGCACCATCGGCGGTGCAGCGACTTGTCAGGCTGCCTTGTACTCCCGGAATCCCGCTAACACGTCAGCAAACGACTTCGGGGCATACTTCTCGAAACTTTCCTGATCCACATACACAAAATCGTAGGTCACATCCGACCGCGTAGCGTTGATGTCTTCACACCACTGGCGCAGCCGCGCTGTTTTCAGCGGCACATCCAGGTCTTCCTGACCCTTGGTCTCGACCACCACAATCCGGCCATCTGTCAGCTTCACGAAAAAGTCGGGATAGTAGTTGGATATATCGCCGTCTGCATTCACATAGTCCAGCTTGAAATGCACTGCCAGATAGTTCTTGGCATAGGAAACCACATCACCGCAATCCTCCAGAAAACTGGCGAATTGCAGCTCGAAATGGCTGTCGCCGATCACGCGATTGAACACGCTCTTTTTCGGCATAAGGTAGCCTTGATCTTTCACCACAAAGGGCCGTGTCTGACGCAGCCTGATAGTATCCCGGATTTCAGCATCGCCCTTGTCGCGCACGGTCAGATCGTTGATCGCTTTCTTGAAGGTCTCGATCACCGTCTTGGTGGCCGCCAGTTCAGAAAGATTCCGGAGCGTGTTCGGCGATTCCAGATCAACCGTCTGGCCAAATAGCGCATCCTGAATGAACAGCTTGATCTTGCCGTACAGCACATCGTAGCCACTCACCAGCCGCAACTCCTTCATCACGGTCTGGGCGAAATATCCAACCACACTCCGATAGTCCGCTACTCCGGCAGTATCCAGGATCGTCGAATGCGTCACCTCGCCGGTGGTAATGTCCTTAAACACAATCTCGCGCTGCTCCTCCTCGCTGAAGGACTGGTAAATCACCGGCTGAAATGTCATGGCCCCGGCATTCATGTCGCCCAGGTTCTTGTATTCCCGATAGACGCGCGGCGACAGCACCGGGATTTCAATATCCAGCGCCTCAAGGTCTTTCTTCTCGTTGCTGTTATCGACTTCCACCACCAGCGGTGTTTTGGGCGGGGTGCCTTCGCCCATCGCCCTGCGTTCCAGCTCGACACCTTCGGCCTGAATGGATTCAACAAAGTCCATGAAAGCATCCGTGCCCACCACGCTGACCCACTCTTCGATCCCACCGGGATACATCTTGCGCAAGCCGCGCCCCAGGGTTTGCTCCGGCAGGATATTGCTCTTGGCCGAATAAGCCCGCAGGCCGACAATCGTGGTCACGTTGCGCACATCCCAGCCTTCCTTGAGCATCAACACGGAAACAATTGCCTTGTAGGGGCTTGCCAGTGAGTCGATCTCGTTCGATTGCTGGCGCAGCTTCTCCAGCTCCTCCTTGTCCTTGCCCGTGGCCGCTTCGGAAATCTCGCCGTTGTTCTTGGTGTGAATCACCAGCACCGCATCTTTGAGATCGGGGTAGCGCCCTTCCAGGTACGCCGCCACGTCATCGCAGTTCTTGGTGTCGTCGGTCATCACGAACAGGATGGCCTTCTTGTCCAGCTTGCGGTGTTCCTCGTACGCCTTGCGCCACTCGATCACGCCCAGGTCGATATAGTCGGCGTATTTCTCCGTGTATTTGGCGCTTTGCCGTTCCGACAGCTTGGCACGGCTGGCGGCATCGGGTAGCACAGGGTGTTTAACCACGTTCTGCGAGATCGCCTCCACCAGCGGATAGTCCGCCACCGTCTGTACGAAAATCGCGCCATTGTTATGCTTTGGCGTGGCGGTTACATCCAGTTGCAGAGAAAGCGCGCCCCCTTTTTGCAACAGCCGGTTGTGAATATCCTGAATCGACTGGAACCACGCGAGCCTCGCGTCGTGGATATGGTGCGCCTCATCGTTGAGCACCATCAGCTCGTCGATATCGCGCACGATCATGCCCAGATCGACCTTGGAATCCGTGGTCGCGCCGCTGGGCCGCTTGCCCAGAAAATAATCCATGGTGTTGTCGTCATCCTTTGATGCCGGAATGTCCTCGCCCGCATAGACGCGGTGGATATTGGTCAAAAAGATATTGCCGGTGGAGTGCGTCACGCGCACCTCGTCTTGCAAGTGCAGGGTTAGCTGAAAGTCGTCGCGCCAGTTGCGGCCATCAAAACCGTTGTCGGGCAGCACCGGGTCTTCAAAGAAGATGCGCAGGCCCTGAAAATCCTTATAGATACGATCCAGCACGATGATATTGGGTGCAATCACCAGAAAGTTGCGCGACAGTTCCGAATCCGGCTCATACAGCTTGTGATAAAAGCTCCAGGCCAGCGCCAAGCTCATCACCTTGGTCTTGCCGCTGCCGGTCGCCATCTTCACCACGTAGCGTCGCCAGCTCTCATCGAACATCTGCGCGCTCACCGCGCCACTGCTGTCGAAGCGCATCAGGTCGAACTTATCCTTGGCACCCACCACGTCATACAGGTAGATGATGGTCTCCAGCGCCTCACGCTGGGCGAAGAAGTATTGAAACTGAATGTCCGCACCATCCGTCTGCGTCTGCAAGTGCGGCTCTTTGAACCACCAGTTGAGCAGGCTCTTGCTGGTATCACTCGCGCCCACATAGCCGCTGTCTCGAAACGCCTGAACCTTCTTGCGCAAACTGGCTACCAGCGGCGGCATCAGCTTGTCCGCAGTGGTTTCGCGCAGGGCCTCGTCCGCCGGAAACCAGCGAATCTCCGGATTGAGAATGGCGTGTGGGGAATCGGGAAAGTCGGGATGCAGGGCCATTATTTTTTCCCACCCACGCTGACTTCCACAATCGTCATGGTGTCGTTACCGAAGATGTCCACCACCTTCACCGCAATCTTGCGCCGCCCCGGCTGGCATTCATGCGCCACACTGGTCAACTCCAGTGAGCGGTCCTTCTTGGTACGGAAACTCTGCCACTCGTTCTCGAACACATAGTCGCCGGTCCACTGCTCCTCGGTCTCGCCGGTTTCGGGAATCTGCACACGGATGATCTCGCGCTTATTCTCGAAGTCGAAATCCACGCTCCAGTAGTCGATCCAGTCGGTCCAGTGCCGGGTAAGTTGTTCGCGGGTCACGATGCCGTCCTTGTCGCGGCTCACCTTCACAATCTGGCCCTTTTCCACCACGATCTTGCTGCCCTTGTTCTTCAGGGTCGCCTCGGCATTGGCGATGGAATCCTGCGAGTAGAACACCGAGAAGTCGGTCAGCTCCACCGCTACCGTGTTCTTCTTGATGTGCGGCTTGACCTCAATGAAAGAGACATCATGGAACACTACCTGATTCTTCTCCACCGCCCGTTTATCGAACACCTCGGCGGGGATGTATTTGGGCGCGATGTCGATGCCCTTGCCCCGCGCCTCGTCCAGCACATTGGGGAAAAGCCCCATTTCGAACTCGAAGCCGAGAATGTCCACACGGGTGATGTGCTTCTTGCGGCATTCGAGCATAACCTCCTCGACGAACAGCCGGGTAACCGGCATATTCACCGGCCCCACCGCCACCAGCCGCCCCGCGCGTTTGCCGTTAAAGGTGGTGAAACCCTCGGTTTTTTCCGCCCGGTAGGCACGCAAAATTAAATCGAGAAAAGCGGCTTCCTTCTCTTCCAGTTGCTTGCGCTGTTGCTCTTCACGCAGGTTCGGATTGACGCCGACAAAGTGCTGACGCTCGTACCTGCCGAGATTGAGGATTTCAAAAGCGCGGTAGTCCTTGCCGTCTTCTTTCAACTGCCGCTGCACCCCGATCATGCGCTTTCGCGTGGTGTGGATGGCGAACTTACCCAGATCGGTGGCGATCCACTTGCGGCCCAATTTTTCGGCGACCGCCGCCGTGGTGCCGGAGCCGCAGAAGAAGTCGGCAATCAAATCACCTTCATTGGAAGATGCTTTGATAATGCGTTCGAGTAGGGCTTCGGGTTTTTGAGTGGGGTAGTCGATGCGCTCGTCAGACGTATTTCCAATTCTGCCCACATCGTCCCATGTAGTTGTGAGTGGATTTCCTTTCATATCTTCGAGATAGAACTTAAGACCGTCCATGCGCGGTGTTCCATCCCTTTTAGTCAAAATCCGGCCTTCAGCCCACCACTGTTCAAGTTGCTCGAACGAAGCCCCCCATGACCGATTATCTGGTGGTTTAGTGCCCCTCCATTCAAACTGTCTACTAGGATTTCGAGAGGAAAATGTTAAGTTCTCTGCTTTATAAAGACGGCCATCCTCGTCTTTTTTATAGCGACTTAGCTGTGCCTCGCCATAAGGGCGGTATTGCTCGTTAAAAATAAATTCGGAAGTCTTAGTGCAATAATGAATGGTGTCGTTAGAACGGACATAGCCTCTCGTTTTCATGTTATGAGAGCTTGTCCTCACCCATATGATTTCATTCTGGTATCGTCCCTGTCCAAAAATATCATCCAAGATCTGCCGCAAATGTTGCGTCACCCGCCAATCACAATGCACATAAATACTCCCATCCTCGGCCAGCAAATCCCGCATCAACACCAGCCGCTCATAAATCATGCTGATAAAGGAATCCGCGCCCTTGCCCCAGGTGTCGCGATAGGCGATCTCTTCGAGGATATTGGGCTTCTTGGTGAAGGTGTCGCCGCCGATCTCAATGTCCATGGAGAAATCCGCGCCCACGTCAAACGGCGGGTCGATATAGATCAGCTTGAGGCCGCCCTGTTTTTCAATCTCCTCGCGCAGCGGGCCGTTCTTGAGCGATGAGAGAATCAGTTTGTTGTCGCCCCAGATCAGCTTGTTGGTCCAGCCCTTGAGCTGACGGCCCCGGCTATCGAAATCGAACAGGTCGCCCATGATCGGCTTGTCCTCGGTGCGCTCGGCCCGCGGCTCGTCTACCTGCTCGATGGTCTGAAACGGCAACACGATATTGCAGACTTCGTTGGTCTTGCCGTTCCACACCAACTCAACCTCGCGTTTGTCGTCGAACAGCAAAAAGCGGTATTTCTCCGGCAACGGCTTATCCGATTCCAGAAAGCGAATCACTTCCTGTTTTTCTTGTTCTGATAGTTTCAGCATGTATGACCCTTACCTGTCTTCAAATTACCGCTCCGGCTGGTGTTGCCAACATTTAGGTTAGTCCGTCGCCGGAATCTGCGACGGGAGGGCAGTCAGGTTGCAGGGTTAGTAGTGGAAGACACCCTGTTTTTTGAACAAATGTTAAATCAAACCTACCGAATAAACCCCCTCCTTTCCACAGATAACCCTGACATACCATAAATTAAGGCGATTAAAGGTACGTTGCTCTCTGTAAGCCACTGAGGTGAAACAGGTTGCATCATATGAATAACGATGAAGGGCTCGTCCATATGCGAAATGGCGACGCCAGCCAAGCCTAAACCGAGATCGGCACCAAACTCACTATCGAAAACAGCGCATTCTTTTTGTTTTCCTCATGCCACAACGAACCGCATTTGCAGGCGGTTACAGCCGATTTTTTCGGGTACAAATTCGGATACAAATGCGCGTAAAAAAACACAAAAAAAGGCCGTTTTACACAACACAAAATGAAGTGGAAAACGGCCTAAGTTACTGATTTATTTGGTCGGAGTGATAGGATTCGAACCTACGACCCCTACGTCCCGAACGTAGTGCTCTACCAGACTGAGCCACACTCCGAAGTAGTGCCTGAAGCGACTGTTGATGGTGGAATCAATGATTCCGGGCAACGGCTGCATCGGCCAGCGCAAGCAGAGCTTCCTTGAACGGGCTGTCGGGAACGGCGTTGATGGCCTGTTTCGCCCGGTCTGCCTCGGCTTGCGCGAGGTGCGCAGTATAGGCGAGCGCGCCGGTATGTTCAATGGCTCTACAAATCGCCTGAATATCGCTGGCATCCTGCTCGGTAATCGCCCGGCGAATGAGCGCCACGGTGGCTTCATCACCCCGCTGCATGGCGATAATCAGTGGCAGTGTAGGCTTGCCTTCGGCCAGATCGTCGCCCACGTGTTTACCTGTGTGCGCTTCGTCGCCGGTGTAATCGAGCACGTCGTCGATCAACTGGAACGCGGTGCCCAGATGCAGGCCATATGCGGTCAGCTCCGCTTCCATTTCTTCCGGCTGGCCTTCGAGTACGGCGGCCAACTGGGTAGCGGCGGCGAACAGGGTGGCGGTTTTGCGAATAATGACATCGACGTAGCGCTCTTCGCTTACGTCGGCATCGCCCATGTTCATGAGTTGCAGCACTTCGCCTTCGGCAATACGGTTGGTAGCTTGCGCCAGAATGGCCATGACGCGGGGTTCCTGCACCTCGACCATCATCTCGAACGCACGCGAGTAGAGGAAATCGCCGGTTAAAACCGAAGCGGCATTGCCAAAGAGTGCATTCGCGGTATCGCGTCCGCGCCGCAGGGTGGATTCATCGACGACATCATCGTGCAGCAAGGTGGCGGTGTGAATCAGCTCGACTACCGCCGCCATTTGCGCGGCCCAGGGGGATTTTCCACCCAACGCCTTTGCCGCCAGCATCAGTACCATGGGGCGAAAGCGCTTGCCGCCCGCGCCGATGATGTACCGGGAAAGCTGATTGATGAGGGCGACATCGGAAGCCAGCTTGGTCTGGATCACGGTATTGACGCGCGCCATATCGGGCGCTGCGAGTTCGCGAATTTGGTCAACGGTCATGTTCGGCATAAAAGGCTCTAATTCGATATCGGGTGGGTTAGCAGTTGATACAGGTCGGCTTCATCCAGCACGGGTACGCCCAGTTCCTGCGCCTTAGCCAGTTTACTACCCGCCTCGCTACCTGCGATCACGGCAGTCGTTTTGCTGGAAACGCTCCCGCTGACTTTCGCGCCCAGCGCCTTGAGCCGCTCGCTCGCTTCTTCCCGCGTCATGCCGGAAAGCGCTCCCGTCAGAACATAGGTTTTACCGGCAAGCGTCAATGCATTCGCATCCGTTGCGACAATGGCGGGCCAGTGTACGCCGGCATCAATCAGATTGTGGATGACTTCCTGATTGTGTGGCTGCCGCAGGAACGTGAATACGTGCTGCGCCACCACAGGCCCCACATCCGGCACGGCTTGCAGATCGTCGAGCGAAGCGGCGCTCAGTGCATCCAGATCGCGGAAGTGGGCCGCCAGCCCTGCAGCCGTCACCTCGCCCACTTCCCGAATACCCAATGCATAGAGAAAACGGGGCAAGGTGGTTTGTTTGGCGGCAGCAATGGCATCCACGAGGTTCCGGGCGGATTTCTCGCCCATCCGCGGCAGGGTCAGCAACTGGGGCACGGTGAGATGAAACAGGTCATCGACATGCTCGACCAGCTTGTGTTCGAGCAGCAATTCGATCCACTTCTCGCCCAGCCCATCGATTGCCATCGCCTTGCGACTGGCGAAGTGCCGGATGGCTTCACGCCGCTGGGCCGGGCAGAATAGGCCACCACTGCAACGGGCAATGGCTTCGCCCTCCACCCGGATGACGTCCGAACCGCAAACGGGACACTGATCGGGTAGTTCGACGATGCGCGCATCCGGTGGACGCAAATCGGGCAGCACACGAACGACTTCGGGAATCACATCACCCGCTCGCCGGACGACGACCGTATCGCCGATGCGAATATCCTTGCGCGTGATTTCATCGATATTGTGCAAGGTGATATTGGATACCGTGACCCCGCCGACGAACACCGGATCGATGCGCGCAACCGGCGTCAGCGCCCCCGTGCGGCCCACCTGAAAATCGACTGAACGCACCCGACTGGTGGCTTCCTCGGCCGGAAACTTGAATGCCACGGCCCATCGCGGCGCCTTGGCCACAAAACCCAGTTCGTCCTGCAAGGACTGGGCGTTGATCTTGAACACCACACCATCGATGTCGTAATCGAGCTGTGACCGGCGCAAGCGCATTTCCTGATGATAGGCCAGCACCTCATCGCGCCCCGCGCAGCAGCGGCGCCATTCGCTGACGTTAAAACCCAGACCGGATAGCCAATCGAGCAGGCCAAGCTGGGTGTCGGGCAGATCAACGCCCTGTGCCGCCCCCACACCATAGGCGAAAAACTGTAACTGGCGCTTGGCCGTTATTCGCGGATCCTTTTGCCGCAAGGAGCCGGCGGCGGCATTCCTCGGGTTCACGAAACGCTTGTCACCACGGGCATCGGCGGCGGCATTCAGCGCGGCAAACGCCTTGTGCGACATGACGATCTCACCGCGCACTTCCAGCAGATCGCAGGATGATAGCGAATCGGGTAATTGCTGAGGAATTGAAGCGATGGTGCGGACGTTGAGCGTCACGTCTTCGCCGGTCTGCCCATCGCCGCGCGTCG
The DNA here is from genome assembly GCA_021795795.1 of Pseudomonadota bacterium. Next base: position 26,821 of record JAJYPA010000047.1, read on the forward strand.
CTGCCTGCTCAAGCTGACCCTTGCGGTAGATCAGGTTGATCGCCAGGCCATCGAACTTGGGTTCGGCGGCAAACACAAGCGGTGCGTCGCGCTTCAAGCGATCATGGATACGCTGGGCAAAGGCATCCCATTCCTCGACGCTGAACACATTATCCAGCGACAACATGGCCTGATGATGCTTGACGGGGGCGAAACTGGTGGTAAATGTCGGGCTGCCGACACGCTGGGTGGGCGAATCCAGCGTGACCCATTCCGGGTGAGCCGCTTCGATCTGTTGCAACTCGCGCATGAGCCGATCGAAGGCGGCGTCGCTTATTTCAGGATCGTCCAGCACGTAATAGCGGAAGTTGTGCCGTTCAATCTCTGCGCGGAGTGCAAGCAAACGGGCGTGGGCGCTATCCTCGGACGGCGCGGAGAACAAGTCAGGTAACGAAGACGCCATGATCCTCAGCTATTGAGCTGTTCGCGGTAGCGGTCGATCGATTCGGATGTCAGCGGCAGGCGCTGGTCATCGAGCACCTCGCCGCCGAGCTGATCGGCAATGTCGCGGGCAATGTCGATCATCTGGTCCAGAATCAGGCTTTCGCTGGGACCATCGAGCGGCAGTTGCATGAACAGTGCGAGTACAGGGGTCGCAAAGCTGGCGCTATTGCCACGGTCGAAGGTGCCGGGTTTTACCCCGTTCATCAACGAAAACAGGGTTTCGCCCAGTTCGCCGGGATAGTGATAGATCGACAGGGCACCGAATTGGAAACCGATTTCCTCGATCAGGTTCTCCACACGATCGCCGGGGAATGCTGCGCCGTCGGCACTGGCCACCAGCAGGGGAAGGACGACCGGGTCTGCATCCCGACCAACGTTCTGTTTGACATTTTGCTCAGTGGCGTCGGCAGATGACGGGGACTCGGGTTCCCCATTATCTGACGATGACTCCTGCTTTTCCTGATAGCTGAAATGGGGCGTCTGGCGACGACGGAACAGGCTACCGCCTGTCTCGGGCATCTCATCGAGCACCTTGCGGCGCACGTTACCGATAACGCCTTCGGCATCCGCCAAACCGAGCACGTCATCCACATCGATGGGTTCCGGCTCACTTTTGCGGGTGAACGTGGGTTGCTGCCAACGCAAGGGCTCGGGTTCGACTTCATGGGGTTTGGTGGCGGGCGTGATCACCGGATCAAGCCGTTCCTTGACCTTAACCCGGCCGATAATGCCTTCATCAGGGGTCTCATCGAGATCCGATTCAAGCGCTGCCTCGGTGGATTTCACTCGCGCATCTTCTTGCGCGCGTATCTGCACATCAATCGGATCATCGAGATTCGCTTCGGTACGTCCGCTGCCCAATTCGACGGCCTGCTCGCTCCTGTGACGGAGATAAACCCACACAATCCCCGCAAGCGCCAACACGCCAGCCGCCAAAAAAATCCAACGTAACCATTCCATACTTTTATGACTCTAATAGTTGCACGGCGCGATCAACATCCACCGAGACGATCCGTGAGACACCCGCTTCGCGCATTGTCACCCCGACCAAAGCCGAGGCGCTGGCCATCGTGGTTTTATTGTGCGTCACGAACAGGAATTGCACCCGATCCGACATGGCCGAAACCATAGCACAGAATCGGCCGACATTGGCCTCATCCAGCGGGGCATCGACCTCATCCAGAATACAGAAAGGTGCGGGGTTGAGCTCGAATAAAGCGAAAATCAATGCCACCGCCGTCAGCGCCCGCTCACCCCCCGATAATAACGATAATTGGGTAACTTTCTTGCCCGGCGGTTTGGCGAATAACAGCACGCCGGCATCCAGATCGTCCGCACCGCTCAATTCGAGCCGGGCCTCGCCGCCACCGAACAAGTGCACGAACAAGGGGCCGATGCGCGCATTCACCGCGTCGAACACCGACTTAAATTGCGCGCGCGTCTGCTTATCCAGCGTCCGGATGGCCTCCTGTAATTGATCAAGCGCCGCCTGAACGTCTTCAATCTGCCCGTCCAGTTCGGACTTGCGTGCTTCGGCTTCGGCAAACGCTTCGATGGCGGTGAGGTTCACCGCGCCCAGACGGGCGATCTGCTGTTCCAGCGTCGAGAGTTCAGATGCCTGCGCCTCGGCAATATTCGCAATGTCTGCCAACCGCTCAATGGCTTCGGCATCCAGTGTTTGCTGATCATCACGCCATTGATCGAGTGCCTGCGTCAACGCCTGGGCCGCGTGATCCTCCCGCACCGCCAATTGAGCGCGCTGCAACTCCAGCGCCTGAACCGCCGTGCGTGCCTTTTCAAGGGCCATCTGCACCTCATGCCGCTCGATGCCTGCGGTCTGCACAGCCTGCGTGTGCTGCTGAACTCGTGTCAGCGCCGCTTTTTCCTGCTGCGCGATCTCATGCTGACGGGCACCGAGCGCGGTGAACTCGGCCTGCCGTTCGGTTTGCTGTGTAATCAACCCGTCCAATCGATCCGAAAATTGTGCCAATCGCTGATCGATTAGCACCATCTGTGCCTCATCGCGCGCCAGTGATTGCTGCGCCTGCTCAAACTGGTGCTGGTTGCGATCCACCGTCCGCTCCAACTGCTGGAGCGCCTGGCCGGCCTCCCCGGCCTGGCGACGCAAGGCCTGCACGGCCTGCTCTGCCGTTTGCTGGCGTGCATTGAACGCATCACGCGCAGTGTGGGCCTCTGCCACGATCTGTTCGAGACGGCGTATTGTCTCTTCCAGTCGCGCCCTATCTGCGCTCAATTGCCTGTGCTCGGTCTCCATTCGCACAACCTTTGCCGCTCGATCCGCCTGTTGCTGTTCAAGCTGTTGGCATTTGCGATGTAGATCCGCCAGCGACCAGTGCAGGCGCTGACGCTGCTGTTCGAGCTGGTGTTGCTCGGCCACGAGCCGCTCGACCTGCTTGCGCTGCTCCGTCAACTGATTTTGTATCCGTTGGAATTCAATCTGTACCTGCTCCGCCGCCGTTTCGGCTTCGGTGCCGGCCTGCTGCAATTCGACCAGACGGGTTTGTTGCGCCAGTCGCACGGCGGCTTGATCACTCCCGCCGCGCCCGATCCAGTGCCTACCGACCTGCCAACCATCGGCCAAGACGAAACAGTGACCGGATGGCAGTGTGTGGCGCTGCGCCAATGCCTCGCTCAAAGATGCGGCGGGATGGCGTGTGTGCTGCCAATCGCGCAGCCAGGGCGCCAGCGCCTCACTTGGGCTGGGCGTCTGTTCGAGGCCGGACTTTGAC
>JAJYPA010000432.1 GCA_021795795.1 Pseudomonadota bacterium
TATACCCGGCCAGAGATCAAAGCCCCAATCCCACCTCCAGACCGAGGTGAATGCCCAGATCCTTCAGGGTTTGTTCCGGCGGTTCGCATCCCAGGTGCAGTTGCATTGGCACCCCATGCGGGGCAGGGGCCTCGCGGATGGCCCTGTCAGGCGAAGAATGCTGTTAGTTAGAACTGACGAATTATGTTATCAATGGTTGCATGTACTGTGCTTCTTCCAGATTGGTAGAGGGGTTAGTCGATGGAATTGGGTAAAGCTGAGCGTATCTTGATTCTGGCAAAAACTTACCCTTCCCTTCGAATTCGCTGCCGTTGTCCGAGAGCGCGAGCTGTGGGTTTGTGGGCAGCAGGCTGAAGGTCGCTTGCAGCGCGGCGCGGGTGTGTTTGCTGGTATGGCCCACGCGAAGGCCAAGGCGCTTTGCGGGTCGATGAAGGAGACGATATATCGGCGCATGCCATCGCGGAGGCGTTCGATCGTGTCCACCGCCAAGCACTGGAGCGGCTCGGTGCGTGCGCCCTTGGGTTTGCGTGGCTTGTACAGCTGCGTTTGCTGGGCATGGCCCTGCCCCGGGTATCAATGCGCGTGGAGCGGTGGCGCATCTCAGCGGGGCGTGGGCGATGATGCGGCCAATGGTCGATTCCGATCGTAGCGCCGGGCCGTGCTGGCCGCACCAAGACGGGAGCAACACGTGCAGCTTGGCCTTACCGATGTTGGGATGCAGGATGCAAAGCAACGCATATCGACGTCGTAGCCGTTTTGTCCGTCCTTGGGCTGACCGGGTGTGGGCACGATGCACCACTCATGCACACCGTATCTTATTATGAGGCTGCTTTATTCCTCGCGCATTGCCTCCAAGCTCCGGCCTTCAGGCCGGGAAGGAGTGCAAGGAAGCACGATGACCCCGCCCCGACATCGCGGAGCTTGGCGTGAAAACACCAAATCAGGTACTTTTAGAGATGATGAAGAAATCAGAACTGGCAATTGATAGTCCACGGAGCAGGAAATGACACGGACCGTTCAAAAGATTAGGCCGGCAGCGCGTCTGCTCAGGACAATTGGACAGGATCTGATCAAGGATGTCTATGCAGCTATCATGGAACTGGTGAAAAACGCCTACGACGCAGATTCCCGAGATGGTGTGGTCAGCTTCGATTATGACGAAGATGCAAAACGGCTGCTGGTAGTAGTTGAGGACCATGGACATGGGATGGATTTTGATACGGTGGTGAACAAGTGGCTGGTGCCGGCTACTGACGATAAACTCAAGAGAAAAAGAAGCGCCAAGGGACGCACTCTGCAGGGCCGCAAGGGTATCGGACGTTTCGCGGCGGCGATTCTCGGTGATCGAATCCTTATGGAAACCACTGCAAGAGGTATAACAACTTCGCTTCTGCTTGACATGGCGGCGCTTGACGAAATCGAATATCTCGACGAGCTGGTGCTAGATATCGCGGAGCAAAAGACCGGAAGTCCGGACGGAACACGCATCGAAATCGAGTCAGATGGGCTGACCGCCGAGCAGGTCCGGGACACTTGGAATCCGCGACAGCTTCACAAACTGTTGGTCGAGCTGCGAAGTCTCATTGCCCCTGAGGAGATCTACAAGGCGGCTGAAGAACAGGGCTACAAGGTTGATCATGATCGTTTCGATATCAAACTCAGTTTCGGGGGCTTCCCTGTTGAGAACTACAACCAGCGGGAAATCCCGATCAGGCCCTATCCGGTTCTGGACCTTTACGATTACAAGATCTCAGGTCGGGTGGATGAAATTGGCAATGCAGTCCTGGAGTTCGAGAACCAGAATGTTCCGAGCCTGCCGCCAGAAACTATCCGGCTCAAGATCCCTGTTGACCGGAATGCCGGCCAGAAATATCCGGGTGAGATCTTTGTGGATTTGAGAGTCTATGACCGGGACCCTGACAGCATCGATAATATCATAAAGCGCGGGCTGAAAGACCCGGATACCGGCGAGTATGTAGGCAAGCAGGAGGCAAGGCGTATTCTCGACGAGCACTATGGGGTCGGGGTCTATAGGGAGCAGTTCCGTATCCGGCCCTATGGCGAGCAGTCATTTGACTGGCTCGATCTGGACAAGAAGAGGGTCCAGAACCCTTCCTACAAAATCGGTCACAACCAGATTATCGGATTTGTTTATGTGAGACCTGAGGAGAGGTCCGGGCTGATGGAAAAGAGTGCCCGGGACGGCTTGGTGGAGAATGGCGCGTATTACGGCTTGGCAAATATCGTTTCCAGCGTCATCAACCAGCTTGAAGGGCGTCGTGTCCGTTACAGGGAAAAGGCCCTGAAAGGTGGCCGGGCACGCAACCTGGAAGAGGAGATGGACCTGCTGTTTGACTTTGACAGCACGAAGAGACGTATCGCCAGCGGACTGGATCAACTCGGCATTCCGAAAGCGCAACAAAAGAACGTTGAGGCGGTTGTTGATGAGGTACTGGAGTCCGAGAAGCAGAAAAAGGCGGAATTCGTAAGAAAAATCCGGGACACGATCGCCGTCTATCAGGGGCAAGCCACTCTGGGGAAAATTACCCATGTGCTTCTGCATGAGGGCCGAAAACATGTCAAATATATCTCAGAAACGGTGCCAAGAGTCGTCACGTGGACTCATGATGCCCTCACAAATTCCGATCAGGAACTAGTGGAGAAAATCCAAGAGCGAGGCAACAAGGTGCTCGCGCATGCAAAAGAAATCTCATTTCTGTTCAAGAAGATCGAACCGCTTGCCAGAACAAGACGCTCACCGAGAAAAGACTTTGATCTCAAGAAAGAGTGGGAGAATGCTTTCGCCATTTTCTCCTCTGAACTAGAAGATGCCAGCATCGAATATCACATCGACAGTAGGGGTCAGACAACAATCGTTTCCGCAAATGAAATGGATCTGATGACCATTTTCTCCAACCTCATTGAAAATAGCGTGTTCTGGCTCAGCCAAATAAAGGAAGAAACAAAGCGGATTGAAGTTGATATTTTTGTTGATGGAGAGAAGCTCGTCGTTGAATACAAAGATAGTGGCCCTGGCTTTCAGGGAGATAACCTGGATCTAATGTTTGAACCTGGCTACAGCATGAAGCCGGGAGGGACGGGTCTCGGGCTTGCTCTGGCGGGCGAGGCAATGAGCCGGATTGGGGGGCGTATCGAGGCCAAGCATTCGGATAAGGGGGCAGTTTTTGAGCTTGTTTTTGAGGGGAAGAGCAATGGCTGAAACGGTAAGGATTCTGGTGGTGGAGGACGATGCAGATCAGTTGGAAGCATACGCCGATGCTGCAAGGGAACAAAGCACCCCACAGCGAACGATAGAATTGACCACCCGAATATCCGCTCAGCAAGCAAAAATAGAACTGCTATCAACCGACTTCGACGGAGCGATAGTTGATCTCAATCTCTCACCCGGCAATCCCTGCGATGCATCAGGAAATGAGGTGCTCCTGGAAATAACTGAGAAGCATCGCTTTCCAGTGTTGGTGGTATCTGGGAATCCTCAGAATCTTGATGGTCAGATTCAGCAGTCAGGTTTCCTTAAGACCTTTGGACGGGAGACGCCAAATCAGCAAATATTTGATTTCCTTATGAACATATACGCTACAGGCATCACGAAAATACTTGGTGGCAGGGGGCTGATTGAGCGGTATCTGGGAGAGATTTTCTGGAAACATATCGCGCAGGATTTTGGCAGCTGGAATGCAGGGAACCGAGACTCTGAGAAGACGCTGCTACGCTATACGGTGGCACATCTGTCGGAATACCTGGATTTGCCAAGTGGCGCGGACAATAAATACTACCATGAGGCGGAATTTTACATTGTTCCGCCTATCAGAAAACATATTGCAACTGGAGATATTGTCCACAAAGAGGGTAATCGGTTTATTGTTGTTTCACCAGCCTGTGATGTCGCCGTCAGGGATGAGAATGCTGGCAGGCCAGTCATAAATGCAGAGTCTATTGTTCTAGCACCTATTTTTGACGTTACCAGAGACGTGTTTATCAGTAAAGGTATTCTTAGGGAGGATGATAGCGCAGATGTTCGTAAAAACAAATTGGATGAAATTATAAAAGGAAAAAGAGAAAAATATGTGTTGCTTCCGGAATACGGCTATATATTGGCCGGTGTTGCTGATCTTCAAAATCCTGTTGTTTGGACTCTGGATGACTTCTTGGCAGCGAACAGAATAGCAACCGTGGCCGGAGCATTTCTTAAGGACATTCAGTCTCGATTCGCTGCCTATTATGGTAGGCAAGGCCAACCAGACCTGGATAAGGTGGCTTTGCTTAGAAATTACAAGTCGAGGCTATCGCCTCAAAATTGAAGAGGAGGTTAGGCCGACCTGCTTCGTATAGACCGCAATGTCTTGATTACGCTGTACGCACATAGTCCCGGATTGCCTCTTACTTCGTGTTCCCAGAACCGAAGCACCTCCCATCCGTGGGATTTTAGTAGGGCGTTGACCTCCTTGTCACGTTGCCTGTTTTTCTGGATCTTGTCGCGCCAAAACGCTGCATGGGTTGAGGGCTTCTTGTAGTGCTCTGGGCAGCCGTGCCAGAAACAGCCGTCTACGAATACGGCAAGACGTTCGGTGGGAAAAGCGATGTCCGGTTTGCCGGGCAGTCGGTTTTTGAGGCGATAACGGTATCCCTTGTACCAGAGCGCCTTGCGCAGAAGGATCTCGGGCTTGGTGTCCCTGCCCCGGATTGCGCTCATGCAGCGGCTGCGCTGTTTTTTGGTCAGAACGTCGGCCATTTCGACAAGACCGTCAGTTACTATTGCTCGAGATCGGCTCAAGCCACCGTCTTACCTGTTGCAGACCGCCGATTTTTTGTTTTAGAAGCTTTGCGATGTCTGCGCCGCACAGGATGACGACCGGATGGCCGTCTTCCTTCAGTTCCTTGTATGCCTGGGAAGCCAGATATGAGGTGGTGACCAGGATGCCGAATTGGCGGTGCCGCAGGCGTGAGATGAGCCGGGAAAGTTCTTTGACGCCGACACCTCTGCCATTTGGGTCATAGCACTTTGCCTCAAGGGAAAACTCTACATCAATTGCAGAGAGGCCCCTGCCAATCCGATACAGGCCGGTGGCATCCCGGCCGCCGTCCCTCCAAGGATGAGTAAGATCGACCGCGTGTATAGCCGGCATCATCAGCTTGGCAAGTTCAACGGCGCAGGCTTCAAAGGCGTATGGGTTGTCTTTGAAGGTGCTGTAAACCAGATTGAGGATTGCAGAACCATCTCTGTCGGCCGGGATCTGTTGATCACGGGTTCGTATCTCAACGCTGTGCGGCGCGGCCAGTGGCTTGTAGCGTCGGTGTCGTAGCCAATCCACCCATACCTGCGAAACGTGCTCGGATTGTGCACCATTTCCCTGCTGGATGTCGGACAGCCACATACGGCTGACCGTATTGACATCAAGCACCGTGAACATGGCGCGGTAGTTCTGAAACCGTTCGCCGCAGTGCGCCAGATGGCGACCAAGTCGTCTTCGGGACCCAGGTCGGTGCTGCCCGGGACAGCCAAGCCTAGAAAGCGGACGTCCCGGTACTCTCCGGCCCTTGCGAACAATAGTATCGCAGGGAAGTGTCCGGTGATACCCGGGTCGTGCCGTCCCGAGAAGAGGTGCGACAGGATCAGATTGCCTCCTCTCGGGGTGTCATGCAGCATGCGGCCGGGTCTCTTGTTGTCCCCGTAGTAGATGAACAATCCGGTTTCATGGTCCAGGTGGTCTGGCCAGTCGGGGTCATTGAATGCGGTTTTGAACACAACGAGTCGCAGGCTGCTCAACGATGAACGGTCACCGATGTAACGGAAACCACCGCCGCGCGAAACGCCAAGCAGCTCGGGTGGCGGGTCATCACGTGCATCACCGCGCCGTAGGCCGCTATAGATTTTGTCAACAACAAGATCACTGTCTGCGAGACTCATGGTCAGACAGCAGCCACGACGGAATTCTCCATCTCGCTGATCCGCTCCATTCGCCTGAAGATGATTTCCATGACTGGGGAGCAGACCCCATTACCGCAGAGTTTCACCTTGTCCCGGCGTGTACCGTAGGGGAGTTTGTGGGAAGTGCCTGCGCCCATCGCACGCAGCAGCTCGTTTGGCTGGAGCATTCGCAGCATGGGGGTGTGGTTCTTCCAGGTGACCAGCCCGAACCGGTCAAGCGTGGTGACAGTTCTCAGCGGTGCATCCAGTGACTGCCAGCCACCTGCATAGTCGGAGCCATAGTAGACAATCAGAAACGGGATACCCCGGCCCAGTTCATTCATGCCGCGTTCGACGCGCTCAATGGTGGACTTGGCGCGTCCAGTCTTGTAAATCGGGGTAGTTTTGTAAGTTCCGTCTGGATCCAGTATGTCCCGGGCGGTTTTCCGGAACCCGCGGTGGAGAGCAAGCAGATCGGTGCGTGTGGTCCTGCTGCCTTTGCGATCACAGATGAGAAAGAGTCGTTTGCGTGACTGGGGAGTGCCAAAGTCGGCCGCGTCGAGCAAGAGTTGGCTAATGGAGTAGCCAAGTTCTTCGAGGGTGATAAGCAGCTCCTCGTGACGCTCCCATTTTTTCATCCGGTTGACGTTCTCCACCACGACCCAGCGTGGTTTGAACGCCTCGACCCAGGGAATCATGGCGATGGCGGTTTCGCGGCTTTTTTCGCTGCCCGGCTTTGCCCCACGGGCGATGGAATGGGCAGTGCATTCGGGTGAGGTGAGCAAAACGTCGGGAGTGTAATGGCGTGTGAGCCGGAAGGGGTCGATGTTTTCGATCCTGTCCGTGATGATCTCAGCATCAGGAAAGTTTGCTTGGTAGGTCCGGGTGGCAAGATCCCAGGCATCCACGGCAAGGAGTGGTTCGCCGCCGCCACGAACTGCACCGCGTGCGCCAAAGCCGCCGCCACAGAACAGATCAATGAATGTGAGCATGGCCCCTCCCTGGCAGACCCCGATCACGCTTTACAGACTGGTCCACCGGAACCCATAGCCTGGATATGCATGATCTCAGCGCCGCAGTAGTCGCGCACGGCATTGGCCACCATCGAGCGATGACAGAAGTTGTAGTCCGCCTCGAAGCAAAGCAGCGCGCAGTTCGACG
>JAJYPA010000433.1 GCA_021795795.1 Pseudomonadota bacterium
CATCTTAGAATGGCGACACTATATGATTTCGTCTAACTGATTGAAAATATGGGGTGGCTGACGGGGCTCGAACCCGCGACAACCGGAATCACAATCATGCATGTACTTTCTCCTAAATCAATGAGTTACATCAAATTGTGTCTAATATAACTGGAATTGTCACACCTTTATAATCAATCTGTTGCAGATTTTGCCGAGGGCATATTAGACAGATGAACGGGGGTCACATGCGCCGGTTTGCGCTTGTAAACACGGTTCAGCATTCTTTGATCCGCATGGCCCAACAGGTGGTCATCCTGACTGTCGGACCCCGCCTTGGCCCGCAGGTCATGGAATGTAAATGACTCCGTGAGGGTACCTTTGTCCATGGCCTTCTGCACCGTTCGCTTCCACATCGACGCGAAACCTGTCCTGGTGTAGCGTCCCCCGGATTCTGTACATAGCAAATGCATCCCCCTCACTTTCCTGGGTAGTCCCTTTGCATCGTCAATGGCTCCTCTCAAATCCGGGGTCCATTCGAACAGCAGACGTTTGCCCGTCTTGGCCGTGAGTACCATCAGTCCTTGATCGGTAATGTCCTGGTACGTAAGGCCGAGGATGTCTCCTTGCCGAAGACCGGTGATCCATGCCAGCCGCATAGCTATCTGGATGAGCTTTGATCCGCAGTCATGGACAGCCCAAAACTCGGCATCCGTAACATAGCGATCCCGCGGTTTTTCAGTGAACCCTTTTACTTGCTGGCAGGGATTGACCTCTACGATTCCCCAGCGGATAGCAAAGCTGAAGACGTTGGAAAGCAGGGCCTTCTCCCTGTTGGCCCTGACTTTCGCCACCTTGCCTCGTTCATCCATGTATGCATAGATATGGAGCGGTTTGATATCCGCGGGATGCATCTCGTTGAAGGCAAAACGGAGCTTTTTGAGTTGTTCCAGGTTGTCCTGCTGGGTTCTTGGCGCCTTGTTCGGAATGACTTCTCTCTCGTATCGGTCAAAGAGTTGTTGCATGGTCACGGATCGAACCGTTTTTATGTCCTGAAGCATTTTCCCATAATTCATTATGGCGTCAGCCTTGTTGGCCCCAAGGCGAACCCATTTTCCAGAGCGGTCTACGAAATAAAAAGCACCATGCTTCCGGTACATGCGCTCGGGAAGATCTTTGTCTGTCGTCCTTTTCTTAGGCATTTGGAGCGCCGTTTAGTCCATTGAGCCTGGGCATGGGGAGGCTTTTCTTGCCGTGATCCTTGTTCCCGCGCGGCAAGACCGCCTCACGTGGGACTTTTGGTCGTCCATCATGTCCGACATAGTGGTATATGGCGTTCTCTCTGAGCCAAATCACCTGCTTTGAAGCCATTTTGTATCCAGTCAGATCAATCACTTCGTCTTTGGTAAGAAGGAGATTTTCCATGTCACCCTCGCTACAGTAAATCAACCATGCTGAAAAGTCAGCAGTTTTTCGTCAGCGATTGAGGGGGTCCGAAAGTCAACCAGTTGATGAATCCCTGATGCATATCGTTCCAATCTGCCCGCCTGCTCCAGTAGCGCATCCGCCGATCCTTTCTGGCCCATCTTGAGGGCATGCAAGGCGCGATTGCGGCACCCTTGGGCCTCGCTCTCCAGCCAGTCCTCGCACTCTTCCAAAATCCCGATGGGTGAATCACGCATGGGAGGGGTCCTCATCGGGGTTGTTGACGCCCGCCAGGATCTCCGCCGCATCGATGACCTCCCGCTCGCTATGGAGGACATCACCCCTGCTGCGCTCCTTATCTATGAGGGTCATGATCCGGTTCACCGCGGCGGGCGTGACACCCATCCGCTCGGCAACGGCCTTGATGCCCTCGCGGATATCCTCCTTCTGCAGGGCGATCTTTGCCTTGCGGTTTAGTATGTCCTCGATAATGCTTTTGGTTTTTTCGTCCAGATGCATGGGAATCTCCTTGCAGCTTTCTTGTCGGTTCTAAGGGAAAAGCGTGTCATCGCCTCAAAACAGGTCTCTCGTCGTGCGGGGCATTTTTTCCTGGCAACGTTCCCCCAGTTGGTGGAACAGAGTGAGCCATTGCACAGCGCTGTCACGGTGGCGATCGCTGCCGGTCAGGGCCACGCTCTTGATCCGGTTCAGTTCCTTGTAGAAGCGTGAAATGGATGTCCAGGCCGGCCTGCGGAGATCGATCTTCACGGATTCCGCATGATCCGGGGCGTCCTGTAATTCTTCGTAGAGCTCCCGGGTCATGCGCATCAAGGCGGGCAGATGCTGATCGACGACTTCCCCCAGAGCCTTCTGGAACTCCGCCAAGGTTTCCAAAAAATACCGGCTCCTCTCGCCGACCTTGGTCCAGTAGGCGTCTTCGTAATCCAGCGCGGCCGTATCGATCACGGTGGCTTCGGCCATTGCGACGTTCGCGTAGCCGGCTGACCCTCCGGAAATACCAGAACCAGGATGCCTTCCATTGCCCATGGAAGACGCAGAACCCCTGCCATCACTGCGGTTTCCGGTGATGATCTCCACGTCATGCACCATCTGCGAATCGTCCATCGGGATCACATCCGGCAAGACGTGCCAGGTGGCGGCCACCCAGTTGGCGGGGGAGACCGACGGCAGGCTGTCCGGCGAAAGCGCAACGGCCTTGGCCCAGCGCTGGACGGCCAGACTCACCCAGCGATCCATTTCCTGGAATTTTCCCTGGGCCTTGAGGTAGCGCAGGATGGCGAAGACCGTGGCGAGCTCGACATTGGCCTCCGGATCGGCGTTGGTATTAAAGAAGTGCAGCCGGATCGTTTCCTCCGGCAGGTTCAGATGCCGGGTGAGGGCGCTGACGATGGAGTTCATCAGGTTGACGGCGTCGGAGTAGTTGCGGACGGTCTTTTCGCTGACGCCATAAATGGCTGCCAGCCGTTCGCAGGTTTTTCCGGTACTAGGCTGGCTGCTAGGATCAAGTGGTAAATTTACCACTTGATCCTGTTTCCCATTTTTTCGATCCCCGCCATGCATCCGGTTAGCCTGCAAATAATGGTTCCCGATCACCCAGACTTTTTCGTAATCGGTGAGTTGCCGATGGGAGAAGTTGAATTCTGCGGCTTTCAGTGTAGCCTCATAGATGCTTTTCACGGGGATGATGACATAAGGCACCTCCAAGCCGAGTTGTTCGGCGGCGACGACCCGCAGATATCCATCCAGCACACCGAGGTGCCCGTCCGCCAACGGAGTGACCTTGATGGGGTCCGTGACGCCATGGGCCTTGATTAAATCAAATAGGCGCAGGTATTCAGGCCGATCGGCAATGCGTAGCGGCATGATGTCCCGGCATTCCGGTATGGGAGCGAAGTGGTCCCATCGCGCCACCTGGATGGTGGCCACGCCTTTGTCGGGCACCATGGCGATGGGGTGGTCCTGGACCGCGTGCGCTTCTGTTCCCGGTATTGTCTCGGTGCGACTTTCCTGAGTTGTCGTCATTGCAGGTCTCCTTTGTTTGCCGATTTGGCCTCTAGGGGCGCTGGCCGAATGATCCACACGTTGTCTTCGTCCCGTGCGATCTCCAGGCGCAGCCCGTGAGCGGCGGCTTCTGACCGGATCGCGGAAAGCACCGCCTGCATGTCCGCTACCTTGATGTCCTTGTTGAGATCAATACGAGCCATGGCGGCTATCCTCTTGAAACAGGGGCATATCCAATTCAGGAGGAATTTCATAAATGCCGCGCTGCGTACCCCGGTTGATATCGCGCAGCTTGGCGTAGACGGTGCCCTCCTGGACGCCGAGTTCGCGGGCGATGACGCTGATTTTGCAACCGGCCTGGGCCAGTTTTAAGAGTTGGATCTGGCGGATGGTTAGTGGGCGCAGGCGCTTAGTGGAGGACATGGGGAACTCCGGCTCGGGATTCTGCCTCAAGATGGGCGGGGTGAGATCTGCTGCGCGGATCAATTCACCGATGCTGAAGATCAGGCCGATCCGTCGTAGGGTATGGCGGATCTGAACTACCGTGGAGCGCAGATCTATTGCGATGCCATCCAGTGGGCAGCACTGGTCGGCCACCTGCAGAACGATGTACTGGTGTGTGAAGGGGACAATCATGGCGGGTCTCCTTTGCCAACGTAGCGGCCAAGCAATAAGTGCATTATGCGCAAATATGAAATTGCGTCAAGCGCAAATACTGAGTGATGAAAAACCCGCCTCTCGGGCGGGCATTCTCACTCACCAGACGGTCGCTAATGTCTCATAGCAGCTTTCTTGTCTCGGGTACGTTCTCTATCTTCTCCACCATCATCAATCGCGGACGGCCATCGCGGTCGGTTTCGTAGCGCCCAGATACCAATGCAAAGTGACCGAGCATCTCCCGTGCCTGCTCAGGGTGGAGTTCTGGAGCAATGCAGCGCAAAACCCCTTCTTTCGTACGCAGGTTGAAGCGTGTTTTATCTAAATCCGCCGCTCGTACTTCTCCTGTGAATGCACCATGAAGAGCCCGATCTCCAAGGGGAGAGCGCAAGGCCGACCGTAAAACTACACGATCATGCTGGGACAAGCTGGCAGTACCGTTTCCGCGGCTGGAAAATTCCAAGGTGTCGATACCTCGACTGCCTGTGGGCGAGAAGCTCAAGAGGGTATGGAGTGCTGCATCGCGTAAGGCCGGGTCAGGCATGGTCTCTGCCGCGCTAGGAAGCACGCTATCATCTCCGATATCCTTGGCAAGGACTGGCAAAAGATCAATGGCATTGAGAATGCGTATGACGAGTTGATCATCCTCTGGAAGCAAGTCGGCCGATGGAGGCTGTATCTTGGTGCCAAACCACAAACTTCCGGGAGCTATTCCGGTAACCCGCAAATCAATTTGTCGGGAAAGTTTGGTACCGTTGGCACCCAGCAAGTCAATGACCGCGGCAGACAGGCGTCGCAAGTTTTGTTCCACCGTGCTGGTGAGCCAAGTCAGTGAGGATAGCCATGGCAATATTTGCGTTACACCACGGCCTTCTGCGTGGAAGACCAAATCAGAATTATCTAACAAGTGCGCTAGCGGTAGACTTTTCTCGGCAATTTTTATTATTTGTTCGAAAGTTGCGTCTACGATCTGTCTTGGTGTCGCATCAATCCCTGTTTCTTTTGCAAGCAGTCCTTCGGTGACCATGTTTTCGAGGAAAACGCGTATCGCATCATATGCAGTTTCTCTGTGGGTCATGGCAATATCCTCAGGATACCTTTCGGGTATGTGCTGCTCAATCGCAACTCTGCTGCGGCTTTCATTCCAATCTGTTGAAATATTTTTATAAAATCATCTGAACATCTTGGATAATTCACCCATACATCAACGCGAAGATCTGACTTTATGGTGTCATGGCGCAATCGTACCGCAATGGCAAGCGCTAGCGTTTTGGTGGATTCTGTGTGGGACATGTCAAGTATTGTATCGATATCTGAAGGTGATGGTATGTTGCGCACAAAACTTCCATTTATGAGTATTGGGCATTCGATGTTGGTTTGCCTCCATTCGGTAGAGAGAAATGTATTGAGATTGTTGAATAGTCTTGATCTAAGTGAATTCCAGCAGAATCTTTCTGCTATTTGCTCCTTGGAGCATTCCCAAATCCCCGGCGGTAGCAGTCCATGCCGGTTGAACTCGGGGATCACTTGGATCCATCCTCACCACCCAGGAGCGTCTCGATTGCCTTGGCAATGCGCTCTCCCGCCTGTGGATTTTCCAGGTATCGCAGAACTAGTCGCGCCACCTCCTCACGGACGGCAGGATCGCCACGATCGAAACGCTTCGCAAGCGTCTGAAGTAGCGACGAAATAGTCTCTTCTCCAGCGGCACCCCTGGCTATCTGCATATCAAGGGCAATGCTATGTCCTTCTTCTGCTATGCCATAAAGGTCGGACAATCGCAGATCGAACGCCTTGGCTATCGCCCTCAATGTGCTCTCGGACGCACCCTGAATACCGCGTTCCAATCTGGAGATGTTCCCGGCATCTGACCCCACCCGATGAGCAAGCTCCTCCTGAGTCCACCCACGCGCTTTCCGCAGTTCTCGTATTACCTCACCCAAGGTCTTCATGTGTGTAGGCTGCAACGTTCTTGTTGATAGCGCAAAGCGCTGCACGCATAATGCTTGCAAGTAAAATGCGCAATACGCAATAATAGTCGCATGGAAAATCTTCGCTCACTTCGGAAGGCTAGGCTGGAGTCCCTAGTGGATGTCGCAAAGGAGGTTGGAGTTGCGCCATCGACGATCTCCCGCATTGAACGCGGCCTCATCATGCCCTCGCTACCGCTGATACGGGCTATTGCGAAGCACTTTGGCGTGAGTATTGACGACCTCTGCCCATACCTAGGCAGGTGCAATCCATGCCAGGTAAACAAGCAATGACTTGGATCTGTGGCTACCGTGACGGCACCCCGCAAGGCCGGGCCTTCCAGATGCCCGACTGGACCCATGGCTTGGTCACAGAAGCGGATGCCGCCGAGATCGCGGCGGAGCTTCGCCGGTCTACAGGCACCGAACCGCACATATTGACGGTGCGCGGCCGCCTGATTCGCTTGGCCCGAATCTGGAAGGGTGGGAAGGAATGAGGACCGTAGATGCCCGGCGCATCCGTGTCTGCCCACTGGTTCCCGTGGAGACTGCCGCCGTAGCGGATGGGGAGGGTCAGCCATGAGCCATTTCAACTCGCCGCCGCAAACCCGTCACCTTGGAGTCTCTATTCCTGACAGGTCTGGAACTTATCCCGTCCGCCTGATCTCGCTCATGAGCTCCGGATGCTTCTCGAGCAGCTTTAGCAAGAGGACCGTAGACTTATGGGGTTGGGTCTTGCCGCGCTCGTATTCGGAAAACGCGGACACGCCGCCGCCGAAAAGCAGTCCGGCATCTTTCTGGCTCAGGTGCAGACGTTTACGCGCTGCGCGTAACGCCTGCCCCTGGCGGGTGGCGGCATCCTTGCGCAACGCGCTCAACGCGTCTGCATACTGCTGCGCTTCACCCGCATCAAATTCGCATTCTCCGCAGACCGGACAATGCCATCCGGCGATGGCCGGTACGGTAACGGTCAAGCCATCCACGGAAATGATCATGTCCTTGCGCTCATGCACGAGTTC
>JAJYPA010000434.1 GCA_021795795.1 Pseudomonadota bacterium
GTCCATCAATTCCACCTGTTCCGCGTTGGCGCTGGCGCATAGGATCAAACCGATCGGCGACTCTTCTCCGGGGGCGCGGTCATATTTGTCGAGCCAGCGTAAATACAACTCCATTTGCCCTTTGTGAGCGGGGGCAAATTTCTCCAGTTTCAGCTCAATTGCCACCAACCGGTGCAATTGCCGGTGGTAGAAGAGCAAGTCCAGATAAAAATCGTCAGGTCCGACGCTGATGCGTTTTTGCCGGGCCACAAAGGTGAAGCCCGCACCCAGTTCCAACAGGAACTGTTCCATTTCGCGCAGAATGGCGGATTCCAGGTCGCGCTCACTGTAACCATCCGGTAATCCGAGAAAGTCGAGCATGTATGGATCGCGGAAAACCATGTCCGGGGTCATTTGCCCACCTGCGCGCAAGTGGCGGATTTCTGCCTGAATCACTGCTTCTGGTTGTTTGGAAATGGCCGTACGCAAATAGAGCTGACTGCCGATACGCTCCCGCAGGGTGCGTACACTCCAGCGCTCTATGCGGCAAAGCTCGGCGTAATAGTCGCGTTCCAGCGGCTGTTTGAGTGGCAATATTTCGATGAAGTGACTCCAGCTCAAGGCTGAGGAGAGTACGGTGACCACCTGTTCATCGGGGAAAAGCTCAGCAAACTGGAGCATGCGGCGCAGGCTACGCAAGCCAAAACCGCGACCATACGTCCTGACCAATTGTGTCGACACCGTCGACACAATCTCTTCGCCATACTCCGCCCGCCCCTCGCGCAACACTTCGCGGCGGACTCTTTCGCCAACTTTCCAATACAACATCGTCAGCGTGCTGTTGGCTGTCTGGGCGACATATTGGCGTGCCTGTTCAATGAGGTCGCGGACTTCGCGAATCAGTGCGTTACTACGCATGGCCGAATCGCTCATGTCAGATCAATGGCCTCTGCGTTGCGACGATACCCGACTCCCCTGCAGCCTGTTCGATTCCGTTCCATGCAGCCACCAGTTCGTTGTAGGCGCGGGCATCATCGGCCCAGCTTTTGCGTTCGCAGAGGGTATATAGACGATATGCGAGAGCGCGTATGGCTTCGGCCTGATCGGGCATGCGTGCCAGCTGGGCACCGGCAGCGGTTTCGCCGTCCTGATGGAGGGCACGGATGAGTTGATGCAGGGCTTGCCAGATGGGAGCTTTGCTATGGGTGACGGGTGGCCATTCACGCGGCAGTTCGGCCCATTTGAGCAATCGAAGGTTGCCGCCGCTGCTGTCCACAACGCCGGACTCGCTCAGGTGCCCGACGCTGGTGCCCTTGGCACGAGCCAGCACGTCGGCCTCGCCGAATTTGCCGGTGGCCCAGCCCTGCTGCTCAAACCAGGACAGACAAAACTGGGTGTCGTGGTCGAAGTCGTCTTCGGCAAAAAAGCGGTTGATGAGTTGCAAGGCTGTTTTGACACGCATGGGGGTGCCATCGGCCTCCAGCACGGCGCTGTACTGGCTGAAAATGGCCATGCCGGGGCCAATGATGGCTTGCGACAAGTCCACAGGGGCGACGGGCGAATTGACGCCACCACGGGTCATGTCGAGAAGGGCATCAGGCAGCGCTGCATTGAGTTCGCGCAGGAAGGCGCGGCGGCTGATACTGGGTGCATCCGGGGCACGCGGGCGGCAGACGAGGACAATGCTGGAGGCGAGGGCGTTGGTGCCGGAGCCGATCATGCGGTTGCCCAATTCCGTGCGCATCGGCCAAGTGCCGGTGAGCGCAAAGCCAGCTTGCAATACCGCTTCCAAAAACGTTACCCAGCCTGTGCTGTGGGTACTACCGTCGTCCTTGGTGTCGCTCTGCTTGAAAGCGTAGTAAATCGTCACCGGAAATGCCGGATGGGCCTGCACCGCCAGGTTGTGCATGGCGTGGGTCATACCGTCGAGAAAAAAAGCTTCCGCCTCGGCCTTACCACCGTGACGATATGGCGTGGCCACCAGTTCTTCAGCCTTGGGCACAGCGAGCGTGGCAAACAAACCAGGATAAATCGGTTTCAGGCTCTTGCGCAGCCAGACGTAGAAAAAATCGGACAGGTCGGCGTAGCCGATGTTATCGTAGTACGGAGGATCGGTGGAGACCAACTTGTTGGTACTGATAGCCTGAGATTGCGCGTCGGACTGAACCGCATAGCCAGCCTGATTCGCAGGGGTATGAGCCAGCGCTTTCCAAGACCAATCGACCATTGCCATCCAATTACCCGATGATTCACACAGCGGGTTTGCTTCAGCAAAATCCCAAGTCATTGGAATGGCTTGGCGTCCAAAGGTGTTACGAATCAACTCG
Organism: Pseudomonadota bacterium; assembly: GCA_021795795.1. Next base: position 2,307 of record JAJYPA010000434.1, read on the forward strand.
CGAGAGTTGTGCCAAGTGCAAATTGACGACCAGTAGTCAGAACACTTATCTGTCGCAAACGCCAAATACACCCCCACAGCCTCCGCATAGGCAGCCGCGCCTGTGCCACCTTGGTCGAGTGGTTCCGTGTCCAGCAGGGCGGCGATTTCGGGGTGATGGGCGGTGTCTTCGGGGCGGATGCCTGCGGCTTGCCTCCGGCTTTCGGCAAGTACGGCAAAAGCCTGCGCTGCATCTTCGCGCACACGTGCGATGGCTTCGGGCACGAGGTCGGCAAAAGTCGTCAGCGCCACGAGTTGGCGGGGGGTGAAGAGGTCGCCAAACTTGGCGAGTCCGTAATTTGGCGTCTTGAAGTCACGCGGATTATTGGGTAAATCCATTTCTGGTAACCATTCTGGCCGTGCACTTTCAGCAATGGTAATCTGTTCTGCAGTGGGTGACAGATAAACTCGTCCTCGGTTCCCTTCGGCAACAATAGCCATAAGACGTTGCCCCATTCGTCCTGCTTTGCCTTCAGTTCGAATATGGTTGTAGTCAATTGGTGATTTTGACAGCAAGCAGATAAAAGCCGCACGTTTTCCGGCGGTAGTTCCACCTTTAGCACTCTCCGGTGGTTTCCCCACCTTCACCATAAAGTGATAGCGATCGTCCTCCACCACGGGCTGCACATACGCCTCTTTGCCTGCCTTGCTACTCAGCACAAAGGTGCTGGCCAACGGCACATCTACATGACTGAAAGCGGGGTTGGGGCTTTTGACAGTGCGCGCCCAGAGCCAGGCGATGACCGTGAGTTTTTGACCGAGTAACGGCGCGAGGTCGGGGCGCTCGTCAACCATATCTGCGGTCACTTCGATCTTGGGGTAAAGCCGCCCGATGCGTTTTTCGGCTTCCGCCCGCATCCACGCGCCATAGCGGCGCACATCCTCGGCCAAGCCCTGTGCCCCTTGCCAGCTATTAGCAAATAAGTCGGCACTGCGCTTGCCCTGCGATTCAAGCTTCGGCCCCACGGGAGGCAGGCCAGCAAACTTGGGCGGAATCTCAATCATGGCCTTGTTGATGGTGACGGCCACGGGGTTAAGATCAGAGGCGTAACTCTCCAACCCCAGCCGCTGCGCTTCCAGTGGTAAAGCGCCACCACCGGCAAAGGGGTCATGAAAGGCCGGCAACTTATCGGGATTGAACAGTTCGGCGGCCTGCGGGTGGTTTTTATTGAGTTCGCAGGTTTCACGCCAACTGCGCAGGATTTCGGCACGGGCAGCAGCCAGCACGGTTTCGTTGTTAGTGTTTTCCCAGAGCACGAGGTCTTCGATAATTTTGAACAGTCGCTCACGCTCGATAGCCGCTTTTTCCTTGTTGACCCCGTATTTAAAGCCGCCGCCCTGCTGGTAGCCTGGATCGTTGACCATCTGTGCAAAAATCACCGCCCGCGCTGCCGCCAGCGGGCGGCGCGCCCACCACAGATGCAAGGTGCTGGGGTGGCCGTGGCGGATAGATTTCTCTCGCGCGCAGGCGGTATTGATGGCGTCGAGTGGCAGCGCGACTTCAATTAGCTTTTTTGGTGTCTTTATATTCATTTAATCGTCCATACTCGAAATTGCTCCATCGCAGTAATCACAGCCGTTCAAATAGCCGCCGTAGTCAGGATCAGCATTACCTACCCAATGCTCACTGCAGTATTCGCACGTGATGCAGACGGCGAAACTCTCACCGCATTCGGAGCACTTGAAGCCAAATCTTGTTGCAAGCACTGTCTGATGTCCGCCGCAGGCAGCACAGCTGGCCACGAAATCCTCTTCGCCATGCTGAATCGCCTTATGTGATGGCTCGATGTAACCACAGACATGGCAGATTTTCGCCTGGTATCGGTCACCCGTTGTAGCGTCCAGAGATTGGTGGTTGCACACTGGACATTTCGAGTAGTTGTTTGCCTTAGTGTTGCTCTTGACCATACTGGCGAACACAGTATCGAGAAACAGTGTGAGAGATTGCAGCCTTGCGCCGAACTCCGAAATCGGTTTCGAGTAGCGTGAAAAGTGCTTACCCCACGGCCCGGTTAGGAGCTGATACAGGTGGTACCAAGCAACGTAGATTTCCCTGGCCACTGCTTCTCGCTGACTTTTCGAATCCATACCGCTGTGGAAGAAATGCACCACGCGGTTTCTATGGCGGGCAATCGCTTGGAACACTTTGAACGCTGTGGCATTGATGTTTTCGTCGGTTAGCGACTCAATCCGTTTTTTGGCAAGCTCCAGCCCAACCGTGCGCAGCTTGCCCTCTGCGAATCGCTCGGGGGTGGCATCGGTTAGCTCCTCGGCAACCCACATCGAGCCGATGAGGACAAGGCGTGCTTTGAACACCAGCTCAACCGCAGCAGCAGAGTCGATTAACGCGAACTTTGGATGCGCGTCCAGTTCATCAAGAGCACGGTTCAAAAAGTCCAAGGCATTGCGGAATAGACTGTCTAAAATTTCGGAGTCCTTCATGATTGCTCCGCTTTCGCCAGCAATTGGTCGAGATCGAGATTGATGCTGGTGACTGCCCAATCCGGCTCCTGGGTGAATGGCTTGGTCACGTAGAATGGCCCTTCGTGTTGGTCGCTATCGACGAGAACAATGGCCAGAATGAATTTGTCCTGTTGGTTCAGCCCGTACAGGATTTCATTGCGGGTAACTGTAATCGTGCTGCTGCCTTTGACGCGACCTTTGACTTCGATGTGGCGTGAAGGGGGCAATTTGCCATCTATCGCTTTTGGCAGGCTAGTGATGTCCCATCCGCACTTTTGCGCGGACACGTCGATGACTTCATGACCAAGAGCGCGCTCAGCGTCCATCACCGCCTGCATGGCGATCCACTCCACACGGGCGCGGGCGGCGGCATCGGCGGTCCAGCCGGTGGTTTCGCCTTTGCGCTGGGCTAGTAGCCCTGCCGGAATCATCAGTGCACCCCCCAGCACCACCGGGGTAGCCGAGATCACGTGGCGCATAGCCAGCAGTTCTTTTTCGCGGGATTCCCTGCGTGCAGCCAGATCGTCAATGGTGCGGCGGACATTCTCCAGAGTCAGGCGCACGTCTTTACCGGCAGAAATATCGTCTTGCAGCTTGATGTAACGGTCCGACCAGTAGTTGATTTCTTTGACCAGCCGCTCCTGAACGGCGGCCAGGGTCTTGTCCACGATCAGTTCGCGGCGCTGCCGTACTTCGTCGAAATGCTCAGGCACCTGATGCGCCGAGGCGTAGCCCAGCGCCTGCGCTTCGAGGTTCTGAGTGATCCACGGGGCGGCCAGAATGTCCGCAATCAAGGGTCTGTCCGCCGGGTCGATGGGTTCCAGGTCGAGATGGGGCGCCCAGCCGGCGTTGATGGTATTGCCCTGCGGGTCAATTTCCACAAACTGCATCCGTCGGGACACGACGCGCGTGGGGTCGGCGCCTTCTTTTACCGAATGATCGACCATGAACAGGACCCGGGGCGTCAGCCCGGTGTCAGCAGGATCCACGAGAATGGCGCCCTGCTTGAGCTGGTTACGGTGCTGCTCCAGAACAATGTCGGTGACCGCCTGCATCAGCGGGTGACCGGGGTGCAGCAGGCTCGCCATCGCGGCGCCCGGACGGTCATTGATGCGCACATACTGTTTCTCGAAACAGACCCGTTCATAACGAGGCAAAACCGGATTGCTGTTGCGGCGATCCCGCCCGGAAATTTGCCGGTCCCGCTCACGGATGCTGGCAGGGACATGGGTGATCTCGTAGCGGCCCGCCTCGCGGGGGCGCAATGCACCACCCAGTTGCCGGAAAGCCTGCTGGAAGAAAGAACGGATGAAATAGGGCTGGAGCTTGCGGGCTTCGGCCTTCTCCATCTCTTCTTTAATGGCGAAAAGGCGACTGGTATCCATGACCTCTTCGCAGAGGGCGTTGCGCTGAAGGATGGCCTCCAGATGCCGGGTATCCAGTGCACCATCTATTTTTTGCCACATGCGGGCGCGCACCTCGGGGTCGGCGCCATAGCGGATGGCTTCGATCAGCAGGTCTTTGAGACTTTTTTCCTCAAAAACTTCACCAAGGATGTCAAAAACCCGACCACCCAAGGCCTGACGCTCGATTTCGAGCTTGTCAAAAAGCCGCTGGAAGACGTCGCCCTCGCGGGTTTCAGCAGCGACCATGTTCCAGAGGTGGCAGACTTCGGTCTGGCCGATGCGGTGGATACGGCCAAAGCGTTGCTCCAGACGGTTGGGATTCCAGGGCAGATCGTAGTTGACCATCAGGTGCGCGTTTTGCAGATTGACGCCCTCGCCCGCAGCATCGGTAGCGAGCAGCACGCGGACGGTGGGGTCGTTGCGGAATAGCTCCTGGACCTTGCGGCGTTCTTCGCGCTTGATGCCACCGTGAATCATGGTCACCGCCGCTTCATCGCCGATCAATCCACGAATTTTGACGGCGAGGTAATTGAGCGTATCGCGGTGTTCGGTAAAAATGATCAGTTTGCGCTGTAGGCCATTGTCTTCGCGCATGGTAGGGGATTGCAGCAGGTTGGAGAGTTCGTCCCACTTGCGGTCCTGGCCGGAGTGCACGACTTGCCGGGCCTGTTCTTCCAGCCCTTCGAGGATAATGATTTCTGCTTCGAGTTCGGCAATGGTCTGGGCGGCGGTGGCCTGATCGACGACTTCTTCTTCAAATTCTTCGTAGGCGTCGGGGGCAAGGGTGTCGGCGGATTCCCAGATGTCGTCGCTGACCTGATTAAAGCGGTCCGAATCCAATGTTTCCGCCAGTAAC
>JAJYPA010000435.1 GCA_021795795.1 Pseudomonadota bacterium
TTGGCGGGCATGGCACCAGGGCCAAATACCAGCCGACCCCATCCAGAACACAAGATCTATCCGTATCTGCTGCGGGGTTTGGTGATTGATCGCCCAGGTCAGGTCTGGAGTACGGACATAACCTATGTTCGGCTACTTCATGGGTTTGTGTATCTGGTGGCCATCATGGACTGGTACAGCCGCAAGGTATTGAGCTGGCGGATCAGTAATACCATGGAGGCGGAGTTCTGTGTAGCCTGCCTGGAAGAGGCCCTGCAACGCTATGGAGCACCAGAGATTTTCAATACGGACCAAGGCAGCCAGTTCACCTCTGAGGCCTTTACAGGCGTGCTTCAGGCGCATGATGTACGGATCAGTATGGATGGCCGCGGACGGGCCTTGGACAACATATTTGTGGAACGGCTCTGGCGCAGTGTGAAGTACGAGGACATCTATATAAGGGGCTATGGCAAGGTGCCGGAACTGATGATTGGGCTGACCGCCTACTTTGAGTTCTACAATGGTCGCCGTCTGCACCAGTCCCTCGGTTACGTTACACCGGATCAGGTTTACCTGACCGGCCAGGGCGGCGGAGCCTGTATTGTGGACAAGTATCCAAAGATCGCAGCGTAGCCGTTACTCAAGGATGATTTGGGGCAGCGCCATTCCGCTGCAGTGGAAGTAACCGGACCAGCTTAAACTCACCCTCTAACTGTCTTGACCAAGGGGTCCACCATAGAAGCTTGGACTGGGGGTGGGCCATTATGTTACCCGAATCCCCTTCTCAAGCTTGGTAGCTGGCAACAACGAGATTGTACTGCGTGTGCGGGGGGGGAGAGTAAAAGTGCTTCCGGGTTCCTCTATTCAACTGCCACAGACACACACCTATGCGCTCCTGCCTGATTTGCGGTTGTTCGCGCGAACGGCGTTCCCATTGGTGACAAATGGCAAGGCCAATCCCCTCACCTTCGTTTATTTAAATGCGAGTCCACAGTATCTATCTGCGGGGCTCACCCTTTTTGCCAAATTGGCGCAGGTAACCCACAGTAGCTTAACGGCAGCTAGGGCTACCCAACACTCCAGGGGAGGCGGTAGTGATCGGGTACTCATAGGTACCCCTTCAGAAATGCCGATCTCGGTCCAAAGCGATTCACCGATGCGTTTTACCGCATCCAATGGTATCTATTGGAAAAGCCCAACGAACGGAAAGAGCGCGATATGGAACAGTGCGCGCGCCAGTGGCGCTCAAGCGTTTCTTATGGAAAGTGCTGGCGGTTCTGGGGGAAAGTATTGGAACATCTCCTTTCTCATACCAAAATCAAGGTCGCCTATCGATGCGGCGCGCGCGTTGGTTGACGTTGATAATTGGTCGAGATTGAGTGGCGATATAGCGTGGATGGACAGGCATGGGCGCTACCACTCTATTATGCTTGGACGACACGAAATATATGGAGATCGAAACACCCCGGCGTTCTGGATTTATTTCTTCTCAGTGCGACCGCTATGGTGGGTCGCTCTGGTTCTCATTGTATTGTTACTTGGTAGCACATCTGCAGCTTGGCTTGTCCGGCGTAAAAGAAGGGGCTGGAAGGAGGAAGTATAATATGTTGCATACACGCCGAAGGTTGGTGTTGCCGTACGTGTTCTTTCTCTTGGGTCCAATAGTATTCGTTCCGCCCGGGTATGCGTCCGTACTGAATTCAAAACACGCGAATTCTGTCGTCCAGAATGTCAGTGGGCCCCGTGGAGAGTTGGGCCGACCGCTTGCCGCCGCCGTCGAGCGTATTTGGCAAGCTATCAACCAACAGAATTTGCCTCTGGCACGACGCCTCATGGCCCAGACACAGCGGAACTTTCATGGCTGGCAACCAAGCCCAGAAATATTGTTCGCGATTTCGGAACAATCTATCTGGGCAAACATCAACGCCGATAGATTTTCCCTAGCTAATAAGGAAATCCAGAAATTTGCTAATCTCTACAAGCGCGGTACTCAAGCTCAGGAGGCTAGATCCGCAACACTTGTTATGCGGAAGACGTTGTTGGATAAGGAGCTTTGGGAAGACGCACAAAAAGGTGCGACATGGGAACAGTTGGAACTCCGGATCCGATTGGACGAACGTTCTTTTCCCGGATACCAGGCTCCTACCGCGCTGCGACAGCTTTTGCTTGTCGATCAGGCGGCGGCGCAGGTTCCGATTTTGGCTAGAGAACACCGTTGGGACTCGATCATAGCCATACGCGATCATTTTCCTGCTGCATTTGCTGCGCCTTTTACCGAGAACAGGAAATTGTTGGCCCAAGCTCAGGCTGAGAGCGGTCATCTGCTGGAAGCCTCCCGTTATTATTATCGGAGCATCGCTCAAGCGAAAGACTATACTGCTGCGCAGGCGGAGTTGGATAGCGCCGCTGACTTTCTTCCATCCTATGTTGTGAATATTCTCTATGAAGAAGCGTGTCGTCGTTATGTCTCGCAGCGCAAACTTCTGGCGCGCTGGCATGCACAATTTCTGATCGGGGTAGCCGCCAAAAGGCATGCCTCTGGCGACAATTGGCTAGCGTGGCAGGCGGTGGAGCAGCACTTGGCGACCATCAAATCCATGCGTAAACCCGCCGATGCTCGATTGTTGGCGGCCATTCTCGGGGCTATCCACAGACCGGATGCCTCTCTCCGATGTTGGGCAATGGCAGCAAAATGGTCCCAGCAGGATTCGGATTGGTCTACTGTGGCAGCGGTCGCCGAAGGCGATGGAAGGCGGAGTGAATCCGCTTTGGCTCTTGCCCATCTGGAGCCAGATACGAACCAAGCTAAAGCGCTTTTTGTCTGGTATTATCAGCAGGAGGCCATAGCTGCGTATAACGAGGATGATTATGCAACCTGCCTTCATTACCTGCGGATCTCAGCCAATCTTGTACCCCTCTCTGATAGTCTTAAGCGCATGCAAGCGTGGTCTGCCTTTCATCTGCATGACAATGCGGATGCGGTGCGGATCTTCTTAGAACTGTACAGGAAGGAAAAGGATCCCGCAGATGCCAAGGGGCTGGTTTTGTCCGCTTATACTAACCATTCCCTGGGCCAGGTGTATGAACTTGCGCGCGATCATTCCGGTCCACTGGTCCGCCTCTTGCCGATGCCTGAGATGGCAACAGTATCCGGAGGGATCGACGAAGTCCCTTGGCGCCTGACGAGCGCAGGGCGCATCACGGTGCCGGCTGCCCGGTCCACGTACATCGGCATCGGAGCGTCGGCCATGCTGCGGGGCGGGCCCGGGCAGGACAGTAACCATTTGACGGAAATTGCCCCGGGAGTCATGGCCCAATGGGGCATCGACTGGGATCTAGCGGCTTTCGGCCGCGTCTCCGGCTCTTTTCTCCATGGAAACTCGGCATCTTTTCCCTCTACCTTCAACTTGAGCTCTGGCGATGTTCTGGATGTTCACGGTGTCGGTGGTCACTCTCGATGGCGGCTTCCAAGTGTTCTCATCGGGGTGGATAGCAAGTTACCACGGGCGTGGTGGCAGATAGGTCTAGGCTGGACATCGCCGTCTTCCATTGGTGGGGCTTCGTTCCAAGGTCTGGCGCAGTACCGTTGGAATCTGGACAAACGAGGTTCCAGCTTTTCCCTGGAATTGCTGCGGGACGCACTTCGGCAGAGTTGGATTGCGGAAAACGGCGTCCGGGGTATGCTTACCGTTACCGGGCCGACGTCAGGCTCTTTAGTAAACCTACCCTATCAGTGGGGAGCAGTGATGCGGAACCAACTGGCACTGAGTTACTATCGGGCAGGCTCCAAGGCTCCGTCGTGGGACTACGATGCGAGCCTGCACTTCAATGTTATGACGGGCCAAAACCTGCGCAACAACGTTGGTTGGACGAGTTACATCTCGGCAATGAAACCCATCGTTCATCAAGGAAGTTGGTGGGCTGCCGTGGGTCCAGCCCTTTATGGAGAGGGGTACGCCCACGACGAGAACTTTACGAGCCCAGGTTATGGCGACTATTACAGCCCACAATGGCTCGTGCAACCCCAGATGGCCTTGGTGGTGAGCCACTGGTGGGGGAATCGGGGTCGTGTTTCTTTGGCAGCCTCGCTAGGCTATCAGTGGGCGCGAACCGCTGCGGCTCCACTTATTGGTAGCCAGCAATTGACGGCTGCTCTGCAGCAGGAACTCGCATCGCCTTCTTTTACAACGGGTAGCTATGCTTCGGCGGACACTGGTAGTTTATCAGGCTCCCTAGAACTGTTGCTCAGCCAGCGTATCGCAACACACTGGGTTTTGGATGGCGGAGCGAGCTATATGGCTAGCCCAGCCTTCACCCAAACCGAAGTCGGGGTGGCTATCCGCTACATCTTCCGCGGTAGGGAGCTGCCAGCATTAACGTCGGCAAGACTGGTGGAGAACCTGTGGCGGAACCAGCCATGAGCAAGGGTAGTTGGGGTCGGCTTTGGCGGTACACACTTTCACTATTGCTCCTATGGGCAAGCCCGGTAACTATGGCTGCCCAACCCCCGGACTGGGGACAATTCTGGAATGATTACCAGAAGGTATTTCTGGATTCGCAAGGACGGGTCATAGACTGGGCAGAGGGCGGCGTCACCACTTCCGAGGGGCAGTCCTACGCTCTGTTTTTTGCCCTAGTCGCGAACCAGCCTAGAGTCTTTGCCAAAATTCTGGACTGGACGGAAAACAATCTGGCCCACGGCCAACTTTCGGACAGGCTCCCAGCCTGGCGTTGGGGCAAGAGGCCGGACGGTAGCTGGGGTATTCTGAGCGATAATCATGCGGCAGATTCCGATCTGTGGATTGCCTATGATCTCCTGCAGGCTGGCCGGCTTTGGAAGAATCCCCAATATAGCGCGTTGGGCAAGGCCCTTGCTGAGCATGTCGCCAAAGATGAGGTCCAGGTCATGCGGGGGGCGGGACCGATGCTGGTTCCTGGAGAAAAATATTTCCGATTGGGCTCCACGCTCGTGATCAATCCCAGCTATTTGCCACCCTTTCTCCTAGCTAGCCTAGCGGAAATGATCCCGGACGGGCCCTGGTCAGCAATGTTGCAGCATCTGCCTGGCGTGCTGCGTAGGGTTTCACCATTCGGATTCACACCGGATTGGGTTGCCTATGACCCCGATCGTGGATATTTTCCAGCTCCCCAGGGAGTCGACGGCAGCTATAATGCGATTCGGGTCTATCTTTGGGCCGGAATGACGAACCTCAAAACAGCCGAAGCAAAGAAAATCATCCGTGCATTGTGGGGCATGGCGATGTACTTACACTCGAATGACTTACCTCCGTTAAAGGAGGATTATCAGACAGGGCAAGCGGAAGGCAACGGGCCTAGTGGTTTTTCTGCTGCGGTGATTCCTCTTCTGTACCGCTACCACATGAACTCAGAAATTCAAACGCAATTGATACGACTATCCGCAGAACATAACCCGGATACGGGGCTTTATGGTCATCCACCAGTCCATTACTACAATCAGAACTTAGCGCTGTTTGCGCTAGGTTGGTATTCTCACCAATTTCATTTTGGTAGGTATGGAAACGTCCACCCTGCTTGGGCGGGCCCATTCGGCGTCAATAAGAATCCTGGTTAGGAGGCCCTCACAATGCATTTTAGCGCTCCCGATTTCAATCGGACCATCGATCGCCGCCACACAGATAGCGTGAAATGGGCAGGGGCCGGTGTTAAGTTCGGTGCGGACGTCTTTCCGATGTGGGTGGCAGATATGGATTTCGCAAGCGCCGATTGCATCCTTGCGGCTCTCCATCGCCGTTTGCAGAACCCAGTTTTTGGCTATCCTGATCATGATCAAGAAGCGCATCTGGCCTCTGTCGACTGGTGGCAAAAAAAGTACGATTGGGCAGTTGCACCAGAGGAGATCATACTTGTTCAAGGGGTTGTGCCGGCCCTCTTCGCTGCCGTACGCGCGTTTTCCGGGCCGGGCGATGGCATCGTCGTCATGCCTCCGATTTATCCGCCTTTTTTTGCCGCTGTCGAAAATCAGGAACGCAGGCTGCTTTCGGTACCGCTGCTCAATTCGAGTGATCAAGGGCGATATGAGATCGATTTCCCTGAGTTGATGCAAAAGCTGCCTGGAGCCCGTATGCTGCTGCTTTGCTCTCCACACAATCCTGTCGGCAGAGTCTGGGAACCAAAAGATCTGCAGAATCTTGTGGAACTCTGCAGACTGCACGGGGTGCAGGTTGTCAGTGATGAGATCCATGCTGATCTAACCAGCCCAGAGTACCGTCACACCCCTTTGGGATTAATTGATCCGGGTAGCATTGTCCTGGCCTCTGCCAGCAAGAGTTTCAATATTCCCGGGCTTGGTGGAGCCGTTGCCTGGATCCGCGATCCAGAGCAGAAGGCGGTCTATGTAGCCGAGTTGCGACGCAGTGGTGTACTTGGTGCTAACACGATGGCAAAATCGGCTATGGTCGCCGCGTGGCGGGAAGGTGAACCGTGGCTCCAGGCATTAAGGCAATATCTCGATGCCAATCTGAGGGATATAGCAGCCTTCCTATGCGAGGAAATTCCCGCCATACGATTCTCCAAACCAGAGTTTGGCTATTTGGCTTGGCTTGATCTCCGCGCGCTGGGCTGGAGTGACAGCACCATTCAGCAGCGTCTGGTCGCCGCAGGACTGGGTCTCAGTCCTGGGCCTTCCTTTGGGCATGAGGGCAGCGGCTTCGTCCGCCTTAATTATGGCACCGCAGGTTCTTACTTACGTCATGGATTGGAGCTATTACGACAGGCTCTTGCACAATGATATTTGCCACATTGGATTCTTGGGTAGAGACTTGGTAAGGGGAACGATGTTTCGCACCCCTGGCTCACTCTCCCGTGTGAGGCCATGGACAGGGTAGGAGGGTATTCCTGCACCAGGCAGAGAGATGGCGGTAAAGACAGGGAGCGAGCGTTGGTGTGCAGCTCCGGTTGCGGGCGGCAATACCGGCTGAAGCTCTTACCGGGCAAAATGCCCAGCGTAACGCTCGCACGCGGCCGGCTGCTCGTTTGCCTGCCCGGCGAACCAGACCAGGAGCGCGTGAAGGCGCTGCTGCACCGCTGGTATCTT
>JAJYPA010000436.1 GCA_021795795.1 Pseudomonadota bacterium
CTCGCCGAAACGGGCTTGGCGCCGCACTTTCTGGAACTCGAAATGACTGAAACCGTCCTCATGAGTGACTCTGTATCTACCAATTCGGTGCTCAATGCGCTGGTAGACATGGGGATAAAGCTTGCCATCGATGATTTTGGCACCGGTTATTCCAGCCTCACTTATCTGAGCCAGCATCCCGTCGATGCGCTGAAAATAGACCCGTCGTTTGTGCGGCAGATGATCAGCAGCGCGGACAGCGCATCTGTTGTCAGTGCGATTATCAGTCTAGGTGCAAACCTCAAGAAAATGACCATTGCAGAGGGGGTTGAAACAGCCGAGCAGGCGGCACTCCTTCTGGCACTCCATTGCGATGAAGGTCAAGGCTATTATTTCTCGCCCCCTGTACGGGCTGGTGAATTTGCTGCCTTCCTGTGCTCTGGTACATCGCCACCAAGCAAACACCTGAGCATCATTTGAAATAGCGCGGCCTGGCAGAGCACCCCTATTGCGCAAGCCAAGTTTTTTAGAACGCCGAGCGCGTCTACAAGTCGTAGACAGCGCATCGGAACCATTGGAGACTGGATAACAAGTGCCGAATAACTCTGCAGAATCAGAACCCCTGTTAATGTCTCTCCATCACGCCCGAGACCGATACGTCACTATGGAGTTTGTTACAGTCATAGGGACGCACCTAGTGATCGAGTTGCCCGCCCTTTTGGTTGATAAGCTCTCCATTTATACCGGAAATGGTTACAAGGCCATTTGCTGGGTTATGGCGCGTTGCTCCGAGGTGGAAAACCCGTCAACCGAAACCATAGCGGCTCACATCAACTTCATGGTCAAGAACGTCCTCAACGGGGATGAGGTTGCCACACAGTTACCAAGAGCGCAGGTTCGCATCAAATCCACGACCTGAAGCCGCGCAGGATGCTGATTCTCGTAACCACTGCAGGCTGACCCGCAAATGCAAGATGAGCCGATGGGGTACCGGAATACGCAATTGCAGGTGACGATATGGCTTGGTAAATTCGGAGCAGACGTGGTTTAGGCGGCCTTTTTTGCGGGGCGGGTCAGCAGTATCGGTCCAAAAGGCGGGTGTATGGCACTGGAATTTCCCGGTCTTCGGGTCAAATCCCTTCCAGAAGAGAGCGGGTGGAGACGATCGTTGGTGTTTTTCATTGTAAATTGCACTTCACACGGCCCAGACTGGATGGCCGTTCAGGAATCGTGCGTTGGCGACGACAGATTGGAGAGAGACTTTCTGCCATTTGCCATAGATATGCAGAGAGACAATCTCGGTGGGCAGTGCGGCAATCTTTTCAGGGGGAAACTTGTCTCTATATTTTCGGCGACATCCTCGTCCGGGCTTTGCGGATGGAGTGGCGCCTGGAAAAGCGCGGTGTCCCGGCGGAACCGGGCTGGTTGTCTATACTAGAATATAAGGAGATGTTTGGATTCTGAGCCCTCAGTGGGTGAAAAAGCCAATGCTTTGCAGTGTGGAAGCCCCGGCCTTTCCACTCTCAAGATCGGCAGCTGCAGACTGAGGGCGGGGATGTCGTTCACCGACAGTATCATTTTATACGGAATACATAGAGTTATTGTATAAACACGACGCTCGTATTATGGTTTTCGCGATACATATATGACGGGATGGAGTTAATATGTCACGCAGTCAACTTTGCGGAGTAGGTGCCGTTGTTACCAGTCGCCCACTACTGTATTTCGGTGCGAAGCGGGCTATAGGACCATGGGCGGAGCGTTTATGCAGCGATGGATGGCTTCTGCAGTATGCAGAAGATATCAGTGACCTGCAAAGACTCTTGGCCACAGCAGATTTTAAAGTGGGGATCGTCGCTCTAGACCATCAAGCTATCATTGATAATGACCGGCGGGTGGAGTCCGCCATCGCCAAGGCGGAGCAAATCCGCTGGATCGCCTTGCTCCCTAGGGAGGCCATGGACTTACCCCCCCTGCGTGAGCTGATCGGCAGAACGTTTTACGACTACCACACCCTGCCCATTGACCCCAGCCGGTTGCTGCACACACTAGGGCATGCCTTGGGGATGGCAGAGATTGTCGCCGACACGCTCTCGCTCGAAGAACGGGAGGTGCGCAACAATGGCGAAAGTGAAATGGTCGGCACCAGCCCACAGCTGCAAAAAGTGTTTAAGCGTATTCGCAAAGTGGCCGGGGTGGTGGCTCCTGTGCTGGTTACCGGAGAAAGCGGCACGGGCAAGGAACTGGCCGCGCAAGCCATTCACAAGCGCTCCCCGCAGGCCGGTGGCCCTTTCATTGCCATGAACTGCGGGGCATTGTCCGCGAACCTCATCCAGTCCGAGCTCTTCGGTCACGAAAAGGGCTCGTTCACAGGCGCCCACCAGCGCAAAATCGGCCGCATCGAGGTCGCCTCCGGCGGCACCCTCTTCCTCGATGAAATTGGCGATCTGCCCATGGAACTCCAGGCTAACCTTCTGCGTTTCCTGCAGGAAAAAACCGTACAGAGGGTGGGCGGTGGAGAAGACATTACCGTAGATGTGCGGGTGCTTGCGGCCACGCACGTCAATCTGGAAAAGGCCGTTCACGAGGGTCGCTTCCGCGAGGATCTCTACTATCGTCTCAATGTCCTGCAGATTAAAATGCCCGCCTTACGCGAACGTATCGGGGATGTGCCCCTGTTGGCCCAATATATCTTCCGCCGCTTCGCCGACGAAAAAGGGCGCCGGGTCAAAGGATTCAGCGAAGATGCTCTGCACACCATGAACCACTACGACTGGCCGGGTAATGTCCGCGAGTTGGTCAATCGGGTACGCGGAGCCATGGTGATGTGTGACAAGTCCCTTATCTCCCCTGTCGATCTGGGACTAGACCGAAGAAACAACTTCTCGACCCGCGCGGTTACTAGTCTGAGCGAAGCGCGCGACAAGATGGAAATAAACACCATCCGCGCCGCGCTCGGCCAAAACCGGGGCAGCGTCACACGGGCGGCGAGCCAACTTGGCATCTCTCGTGTCACGCTATATCGTTTTATGGAGAAACACGGGATCAGTAGAATATAACGCCTTTATTATTATGGCTGAAGTTTAGACGGGCGGTCTCCTCACCATCCCCTGTAGGTGGCGGTATAGTTCGGTATATCCAGAGCAGAAGTCCGTAATCGCATCGTCTCGATTATTTGAGAATGACTAAAAACTCGGCGACAAAGCTACTGGGGGGCTGAGAACAAATTTACCGTGGCGGGTGGTGTGAAGCGGTTTGTGGATGTGCCGTTATGAGATACATGTATCGCAGTTATTTTCAGGAAATTCCCATGACGACGATGGTGCATGTCCGTGTCGATGAATAACTCAAGGTTCAGGCCACCGAAGCCCTGTCTGCCATGGAGCTTGTTGTCTCGGATGCCGTTCGGGGTTTTTTATCCCGGGTTGTGGCGGATCAGGGGATGCCTTTTGCTTTGCAGGTACCCAATGCAGAAATCCGGGAGGCCATGGTGGATCCCGCTTGATGATGGCGGCGCACGATGCGCGATTTGAGACGGCGGATACACCTTTTGGCGCACTCGAGATTACTGCCCCCCGATTATGATGTTTCCGCTGACCGCCGCCGTCATGCTGACGGGCCACGTGATTCCGTTGGTGGATAGTGTGGGATTTATGCCGGTATTATTGCCTAATATAATAGGGATCTGGGTAAACACGGTTGGGAACCATTGCGTTTGCGCCGTTGCTGTGTTGTTAATGTAGCCGGTAAGCATAAAACTGACCACCTTGAAGACTCCCTGTAAAGGGGGAGTCATGACGATGGAACCGCCGCCAGTGCCAGCGATGGAGAAATTGGCGGTAACGGACACTGAGTTCAGGAACAGAGACCCTTGTGTATAAGCATTCCACGCGCCCCCGTTCCAGACGAGCTTGATATTCTGGGTGCTTCCGTTTCCACCCTGCATTATGTAAGCATAAACAGCCACATTGTTTGGTAAATAAAAAGCCGGTTCTCCAGAAGTAACATCCGAAGCTACCGTGACATTGCCCGAATAATGGCCATAAACCGTGACGCTTTGCCCAATGTACTTCCCCGGCTCCACGGTTACCGTTATCGGTACAGGCAAGTTTTCAGGGTAAATCTCCGTGTTATTTGCGGTGGGGGTTACGGTAATACTTTTAGATGTAACTATAATATTTGCCAACGGCGTGACATATTGCCCCATTGCCGCGCTGAACAGCATAAGGTTATTCGAACCTGGCCCCGCGATGCTTATAAGCGACATATTATCGGCTGCCACATTGTAAATAAGAGAGCCATTTAGCGACGCTCCGAATGCGACATGAATATCATCAACGAATGGAAACGATGTGTCGCGCTCGATGTCTAACACTCCGCATATGGAGTTTTCCTCTGTTGCCGTTCCTGATGCCGCGCCGCAGAAAATCGAATACGAGCACCCCTGTGTTGTCACACGCTGGTATGAAGCGATATGGCTGTATGACTCAGGAATCGTTATTGCATATACACAATTTTGGATGAGTCCGTTGAGCCGCGCGTGGGAAGCATGTTGCAGGCCGTAATAATACCCGGTTATGTAGAACTTTTCCGCGTAGGATATTCCAAAATTACCTGGCCCAGGAAGGATCAAGCCCGTGGAGATAATTGTGGGTGGGACGAAGCCGCCGGGTTTGGAGTTTATGTCCGCCGTGACATCTTCAAACGAGCCGTTCACGCATGAGTAAAGGTTTGCGCCGATGACGCCACCGTTGGTCTGCGTCTGAAACTTGATGTTTTTGAAGTGGACGCCCAAGTTTGTCCAGGACGGGGTGCCCGAGTTCTGGGCCACTGCTCCTATTAAGGACGGTAGCGCGCCGCTTCCTATGGCCTGCGATGAAAGCACTGTTCCTGAGTTCGGAGCCAGGACCCCTGGCGCGCGAACCGTGAACTCACCGGAGATGACGATGTCTATGTACGGCCCGGAGACTGTCAGAATGGGCAGTGCAACCAACGAGTTAGTCCCGTTTGTGGTTATAAAGTTGGTCCCAAGATCGTATTGAACGGCCCTTAGATACAGGACGCCTCCGCCTATGGAAACAAGGAATTCCAGTGCCGCGACAAACGCTGGCGCGTCGTTGGCCTCGCCGTTTCCGACCGCGCCGAAATGTTCGGGGGTTGCTTTTAGGGGCAGCAGCAGCGGTCGAACGGACGTGATATTACTAGAATTGCTGGTCACCCGCGCAATAAGCACGTATCCGCTGGGCGCGGATGATCCAGCGGAGTAGTTCACCGATCCCGCGTTGTTCACGCTGACATAGATATCACTGCTGGCGGGATAAGTGTTGGTGAAAGCTGCCTGAGAAGCGATAATGACGCGGGTACCGTTCAGGTAAGCCGTGCCAGGGTTTAATGTGGCCGTCAGGCTCCCTGGATTCGGCACGGTGATGTTCAGGCCGGAAATGATGAAATCGGGGAACGCATCTGGGTTCCTCGTCATTTTAAGTGGGTAGCCTGAAATCCGGCTTACCCAAAATGAGGTAAGCCATGTTGATAAACTTCTTGTGGGTGCGATAGCCCCGAGCCTTGGCGGATTGGATGAGGCTGTTGAAGCCTTCGTGAATTCCGTTGGTGGTCTGGCTTTCGAACCATCGGAGCACGCCGTCCCAGTGATTCATGATGGTATAGGCGACCTTGACCATAGGCGATAGGCCGCTGTTCTTGGCATTTTCCATCCAGACCTTGAGTAGGGCGGCGCCCTGGTGGCGATTCTTGACCGTGAAGATGTCCTGAAAGGTCAGCCGAAACTGGTAGGCCTGCGCCGTTTTGAGGTTCTGGTCTTTAAGTAATTCCCGCAGCTTTTCTTTCTGCTCAACTTTGAGATTACTATCATTCTTGAGCCAGCGCCATCGGGTCTTTTTGAGGTCGGGCTGGGTGAGGGCTTCCCCCTTGCGCACGACAGCTACGGCCTCATTGACGAGCTTCATGAGGTGAAAACGATCGAAGGTGATCTCAGCATTGGGCAGGTGCTCGGTAGCCCCTTTCTGGAAGGCCGGCGAGAGGTCCATGCCCACATTGGTAATCGCTTCCGCGCTACCACCATGGGCCTGTAGATCTTCGGAGAATTTCTCAAAGGTCTTGGCATCCTTGCCGGGAGTAGCGAACAAGAGTCGCCGGGCATTCAGATCAACGAATAGCGTGATGTAGCCATGACCGCGCCGACTGCTGGTTTCATCGACGCCGACAGTATGGACATTGGCCATATCCACCGCGGCACGAGCTTCGGGCACATAATGGTCAATCACTCGCCACAGGAGCGTGTCGGTCTCGCCGACCATGCGGCCTGCCGTCAATACCGGCATTTCCCGCACCAGGGTCATGATCAGCGCTTCGAAGAGCAGGGTGAAATGCGAGCCTTTCCGTGCCAAGGGAACAGATATCTGATGCACTCCATGCTCCGGGCACTTCACACGAGGTACGTGGGCATGGAGATAGGCTTCATGCTGGAAGAAATCCATGTGCCGCCAGGTGTGGTCACGGGTGTCATGTACTGGGCACGCCTCACCGCAGACGGGGCAAGCAAAGCGACTGCCCTTGGGAAAGTTGATGTGCAGATCCAGGCGTTTTTCCTCCACTGTGAAAGTCACATGATCCACCAACTACGGCGGAACCAATCCTAACGCGAGAGAAAACAGCTCTTCCGGGACTATCATCTAACTCCTATTCAGGGCGCGACTGCTCCACAGCATTCTACCCCCTACCACTCAATCTGACGAAGAGCCTGGCTCTATACGGGACCTTATGTGCTCTTTTGTCGCATGGGCCATATGCAATGACGATCTCTTTTGCTTGCCTACGTGTCGTCATGTCGGAATAATAGTGCAATTCACCGGGCCACGCCATTCATTACATGATCGTTTTTTTGCGTGCCTGATGAACAGGCACACGAACAATCCAATGTCTGAAATCAGTCTTTGGCCGCCCATCAGGCTACGGTTCCTCTCCTCGGCCAAACGGGCGGCACTTTCCACCAGAGTATGATTACGTAAATCCAGACGAGGAGGTAGACGACGGTGAAAAACGTCATCGGCAGGT
>JAJYPA010000437.1 GCA_021795795.1 Pseudomonadota bacterium
TCCAAGTAAATGTGAGCTGCCATCGCCTCAAAATATAAAAGGCTCCGACCGACATGTCAGAGCCCTAAGAATAGGTGGCAGCCCCTGAATCCCACGCGTTTACACCGCGCTTAGGAGCCCTTTGCATCGGGGTCCGGAGTTGCTCAGGATTTACCTGCCGCTGTTGATTAGGTTAGGTCTATCTCCCACCAATTGCAAGCCCCCTTGCGGTCCTTTGTAGTCCACTGCCGTTTATTGCGGTTTATTGGCGTTCATGAGGCTCCAAGCTCTGGCGTCGTCGTCGAACAGCCCTTGTACCCGAAGATCAGGGGCATGGAGTTCATACGTCTGGGTCTGGATCATCGAGAATATCTCCATCGTCATCTGCTCGTTCTTCGGGTGGTGTTGGCGGTATCAATCGCAGTAGCAGACTGGCGAAAGTCTTTGGTTCTTCCTGCCCAAGCCTGACAAGCCACTGAATGCCACCAAGTTGGTGATAGGCTTCCTCGATGCCTTGCTTGAGCGTCATGGTGACGGCATTGCGAGAACCTTTTGGCCGCCCAGGGCCAGCACTGCGGGGACCAGGGAGAAAATGCCCCTTGCCGTCCCGATTCGGTTTTTCATCGCTTTGTTTATCCGTCATGGTCGTCGCTCCCAAGCTCTGCGGCGCGGGCCTGCATGGCCTCCCAGAGAGCATCCATAGCAGCGGCATCCTTTCGCAGATACGCCGCCGTCCATTCGTCATTTAGCCGCGTCCAGGTGCGATCATAGACACACCGGCGCTCGTTCTCCGTCATGAACTTGTCGTAAATGCCAGTCATGGCGTTTGCTCCTGTTCAATGGCACGCGGGTCAACAATGACGCGCCGGATTACCGCTGGCATCTCGTGGTTGGTGACGGTGGCATCCATGCTCAACTGAGACGGCAGCAGCTTTGCCAACAGCGAGGCATAGGCTTTCGGCTCAGACTTGGCAAGCTCCACCAGCCAGCGAGTGCCCCCAAGCTGCTCAAAGGATTCCTCGAGCGCCTGTTTGAGTGCCCGCGTCGTTTTATTCGGGATACCAGCGGGACGCCCCATGCCTGCCCGTGGTGGACGTTTTCCAGAAAGTCCCACTACTTTTGTGTCGTCGTTCATGATTTACGCGCTCCTTTTGCTGACTGGTGCAATGATACCGCTGGCGCTGTTTGCGTGCGCCCAGAGGCCTGTATGGGGGCTTTATGGGCATCTCTGCGATGTGGTGCCGGTGCTGGCTGCCGAGATGCACGTTCTGCTTCCAGTTCCGAAGGGGAGAGAGTGAGTAACCGAAGCCACCATGACACGGGTGCGTGACGAATTGGCGGGATGGCGTTCATTGCAACTCCATCAGCCGGGCCAGTTCTTCCATGCGTGCCATAATTTCATCCAGCAGCAGGCTTTGCGCGTCCGCGTCGTCGGTGGCCTCAAACGCCATGTGAAGCTGCACCATGCGGGCATCGGCATCTGCGCGGTCCAGCAGTTCCCGCATAACCTCGTCGTACAGGATTTCACCATTCTCGACGATGATATGGTCTATGGGATTCATAGTTCGATCTCCTTGAGTGAAAACTCAGTACAGTCCAGACGGGCGGCGGCATACACCATCAACGGAGCCACGCGCTTCCCATTCCAGAAAGGGCGGTTTCCTTCGGCATGGCAACGTCCAGACGGTGAATCAGGAATCGCGGAGAAGCTGGCACATGTGCAGCACGCTGGAAGGGCCATAGAAGCGCTGTGCTGCACGCTGGCGGGCTGGGTGGTGTCAACGCTCTTGGCCGTCTCTGTGGACTCTTGCGCCGGATTCATCAGCCGCAGATTCAAAGCAAATCGTTCTGCATCGGTGATCGGGATGCAGTCATCAAACCCAGGGACGCCAGCGCAACCAGTCGGATCATCGAAGGGCGGCTGCTCGGATTCCCAGACAATTGCTGCTCTCTCCAGCCGGGCGTAGTCGTCGCCACCAGGGAGATTTTCCGCCAAGTGATTGATTGGGCTGGAATCGTCGGTATTTTGGGGTTCTGCGCCATGTGACGATGGTGGCGATAGTGGCGCGATTTCCCCACTGTGCTTTATATCTACATGCATAGGGGTATACCCATAAGAGTTTTGTTGCAGCGTATTGCACGCGCCACTTCCGCCATTCACCCCGAAAACGTCGTCCCAAAAGCCGCTCACAAGTCACCCCCGAATCTTTGGCGTAATCCCCAGATGCATCGCTGGCCGCCTGTAGATTTTCCTGCCGTCGCCCATCCCAACGCTTCAACTCGGGTGGTGAAGTTCTTGCGATTGACTGGCCTTTGGATGCCCGCTGATTGTGCCCATGCCTGATACAACGAGTAGATTTCCGCGCTGGTGATTTTCGCGCCGGGTTCCCGGATGGTTTCTTCTTCCAAAAACGTCAACACCTGGTCACTGTCGCGCTTCCACTGGTCCACGGCATCAACGCTACTTGGCGGGCTGGTAAGATGCCCCCGGTCAAATGCGTTGCCGAGTGCCCTTAGCAGCACGTTCAGGATGCCGGGGATCTCTGCTCGCAGCTTGGCGGGGAGTTGTGTGTCTTTCAGCGTTGCGCCAGGGCCGGTCTCGGCTTCGGTGTCTACAAACTTGTTGGGAAACCGCAAGATGACGAACCTGCGGAACAGTGCAGGCGAGAAGTCCCGCGTGCCCGGCATGTGGTTTGAGCCTATCCAGATTTTGGCGATTGGCGTCATGACGAACGGGTCGCGGTGCTTATGCTCAACGGTACAGGCTTCACCGCTGATAATGGCTTTAATCGCGCCGTCGGGGAGTGTTGTGCCTTCGGGCAACTCGGTCACGATGTTCGCCAGCTTGCCGTCGAGACTGGCACGTTGAAAGTGATTATCAAACTCGGCGGGGTTTACGCCAGAAACATACTCGCCCAGCATGTCGGAAAGCAAACGGAGCACAACAGATTTCCCATTGCTGCCGGAGCCAACCAGAAGCGCGGCTTTCTCAAACTCGGTGGATGCGGTGAGTGACAAGGCCATCATTTCCACGAGAGAAACGGTTCGTTCCTTGGCGTCGTCGCACCCGTGGAAAATCTCCTGCACAAATTGCGTAAACCGTGGGCAGGTTGCCGTTGCGTTGTATGTGATTGGTAGACTGATACGTCGATAATCTTCTGCGCGGTATGGTTTAACAGTCCATTTTCCGTTGCCCGTGTAATGCAGGATGCCGTTCTGTACGGCAATATCCCGCTTCCCTGTGGCGTCCCATTCAACATCTTGGTAGTGGACGCCGTGCCCCATCTTGGCGGTGCCGTTGACTTGGGATGCGCTGGCCGCTATGCCGAATTGGTGGCAGATTTTTTGAATGCGCCGCTGAACGATCTCTGGCGGCACAACGGTCCATATTCCCGCGTCGTCTGAGTATTCCCAAAAGTCGCCGCGGTTGCTGATAAACTTCCCATGATCTCCAAGGAAAGACGCAAGCTCGGTATGATCGGGTTTATCGGGTTTTTTGCCTGCTCCAAGCGTTATGACGGTCATTTTGTCACCCCCTGCGCCACATAAACATCATTCCAATCCTGCCCAACTTCAGGGGGAATCAGCACAAACCCGCCAATGGCCTTGGCTGCCGCTGTAGCGCATTTAATTCCAACAGGGTCATGGTCGGCACATAAGACGATTTCGCGCTCAGGGAATCGCTCTCTTGCCGCCTGTGAGACGGCCTTCAAATTGTAAGCGTCCACCGCCGCAATGACTTCGGCGTCGGGGTCCATCTGCGCCAAAGAACAGGCCGTCGCGTAACCTTCCGCAATGAGCAGACGCCCCGCAGGATTTCCGCCAATGTGGATATGGAATCCTTTTTTAGCGCCGCACTTGAGCATCAACTTAGAGCCATTGGGCGCGATGGTTTGCAGGCTGTGGATGCTGCCGTCCCAGTCCTGAATTGCCAAAACGAGAAGATTTCCTTCAATCTTGGCGTTGTGCGGAATGATGCGCTTCCGTCGGCAATACGGATGATCTGCGGATGCGTCTGTAAGGCCCCCAAATCGCTCTGTAGCGGCCTTTGCGACTTCGGCTTGAGCATGGGCAAGGTCGGCTTCGCGTTCGGCTCTGATGCGCTCTATTTTGGCGGTGTAGGCTGCCCGGTCAGCGTCGGTCCACTTATCTGCGCTGCCCATCGTCCAGTTGTGCTGTACTCCGGTTTTCCAGCTTCCGAAAACGCCAGCGGGAATCCCATCAGAGAAGCCGCGCCAGAAGCCATTGAGTGAACCTTTTTTGTCGCCTGCTACGTGGAATCTGGTCATGGTGGGTACGTCGAAAACAATCTGGCCGGGGTTGCTCGGGACTATTCCAACCGACAGCATGTCGTCGAGAACAGAGCGGATAAGGCCGGCGGCCATCATTCGGCACCCCCAAGAATCGCCTGCAGATCGTCCAGGGCTTCGGATAGCATGCGGATGTCGTCATGCGTTAATTGCTTCCCGCGCAGGGTGCGCTCCGCGTGCCACAAGCTCGATGCGCCCCGCCTTCCTGCTCTCGTGGTGATCGTGGTATCATTGCCGGGCCGGGGGCTTTCGTTGCGGTTTTGGACGGGGGCCTTTTTCATGACAAGCCACCCCGCGCCAATGTTTTGTTAATCCACTCTAAAACTTCTTCTGAGCGCCAAACAACGCGATTTCCAACCAGCTTGAGCGGCTTGGGGAATTTGCCATTTTTAGCCAGGTCATACATTTTGCTGCGGGAAAGAGTCGTGAGTTTTAAAACGTCACGCTGGTTTATGATCGGTGATTCCATTGTGCATATCCTCTGACACGTTGATGACGTGCTAAGGATTGCATCGGACTAAAAACCTGTATTGGTAAGTTGTGCGTTATTTTTGTGCCGACTTAACAACGCCCCGTTTATATGCGTTGATGACGTTGGAATCGTCGTCGGCATCTTCCATGACTAGGGCGTCGTCCACGCCATAAGCCGCGTTTGCGAGCACGGCGAACAGGCCACGCAATACATCTATGTGCGGCTGCTCCAACCTCGCCATAGAGAATCGTCGGCCTAGCACCCGGTAAAAGTCGGTGTCCTTGCGATCCTTCATCCCATCGGGATTTCTGGTTTCCAGGTCATCGGCCAGAAGATTCATGATGGACATTACCGCGCCTAACACTGGCCCAGCGTTTACGGGGCTATCCGCGACTAACCAAGGGCACAAAGTAAGATATTTTCCGGTATCCTTGTCATGGATGACGCTGCCCGCCAGGTTGTGAGTCAAAACATCCCAATGCTCGGCCATTGCTTGAAGGGCGGCTCGAATCGTCTCTGACTGGTCCTTGAGTCGCTCCAGTTCGTCCTTCCCGCCACGGTGCATCCAATCTATGCACGCACCTATGTAGGCACTACGGGCGGCAAGTTGGTCGCCTTGGTACTTTCTGAGCGCGCACCATAACTCCGGGTTCTTCCTCACCCGATCCATGACGCGGATCTGTGTTTCACGGGGGATCATCACGCACCACGCCGCAAGCTGACTACGTTGCCCGCCGCTATGCCATCCAGGTGCCGCTCCCACCGGTTCAGAGCGTCGCGCTTCTCGTCCAGATAGTCATGACGGTCATAATGACGATTTTGTATCCCGCCGAGTTCGTGACTCAGGATTTGCGCGCGGATGCCCTTCTCGATACCGATTGCTGCCAGTTCTGTTTCACAGGTGCGGCGGACATCTTTCAACTGATAGGCCCCGCCGCCAATGGTCCGCGCCAGCTTGCTCATGGTCGTCATATGGATGGTGGTATTGCCGTCACTGC
The DNA here is from genome assembly GCA_021795795.1 of Pseudomonadota bacterium. The sequence continues at coordinate 5,760 of JAJYPA010000437.1, forward strand.
TAAACAGACTTGGCGCTTTGCCATTCACCTGCACCAGCGTTTCCAGAATCGGTCGGATGGTGTCGGTGATCGGAAGGGCATGGAGCCGGGGGCGTGCACGTCTTCCCTTGCCGTCATGCAACGTGATGATGCCGCGCTCAAAATCCACATCAGAAGCGGTGACTCTCAGCAGTTGCTTGGGGCGCTGGCCGCCCAGGTACAACCCCACCAGCAAGGCCATCGCCGAAACGCGGTTGTCTGTCTTGAGTGCATTCACCAGCGCTCTGATTTCTGCATGACTGAGCACGCGCTCGCCGGGGGTGGACTGCTCTGCATACGATGGCAGGACAGCAGCAGGATTGACGCTGACAGAGAAGTCACGAAATACGCGTGGAATGACGGAATTGAACTCGCTCTTTGCCGCCAGATTGAAAGCTGAGTGCAGAATAGCCCGAGTTTTCCCGAGTGTGCGGGTCAGCCCATTTGCCTGTTGGCGGTCAAAGATGGCGCGTAAATCATGCGGGGTGATGGCATTGGCGCGGCACTTCACCAAATCGGGGAAGCAGCGCACATGCAGGTCAATAATGTTGCGAACATCTTTCACAGACGGTGCGTTGCGTCCTTCCAGATACGCCACATACGCATTGAGCAATGCGCCCAGGCTACCGGCCTGCGCTTGTTTGGCGTCTTCCTGGTTCTGGCGTAGCGCTGCCGACTCTGCGGCTGCCAGTTCATCCAGATAGGCGCGTAGATCCTTGTGCCCGTTCCGGTAGAGCCTTGCATATTCCGCCGCCTTGTCTCTTGCGCCGTCCAGCGATAAGCCCTCATCCCCATAAACCGTCATCGGCAGGTCGTCGCGGGTGCCATCCAGCTTCGTGTAACGATACATCCACATGGCCGCGCCATTGGGGGATAACCGGAGCCGTAGGGAACCAATCCCGCGTGTGGTGGCATCGGTCAGGGTGAGCCGTTTCCCGGTCTTGATGGCGCGTTTTCTGGCCGCTTCGATTTCTTTCACTGTGAGCATGATACTGGTCTCCTGTTTATCTGGTCCCCACTTGGTCCCCACTTTTCGGAAGCTAGGCAAGGACGGCCAAGGACAACATGAGAACATCATACCATGATAAACAGGAAGTTAAAACATACCAACGGATAACCAAGGACGGCTAAAAACGCACTACTGTCAGACTTTTAAGCCGTGGGTCGCGGGTTCGAATCCCGCCGTCCCCACCATTATGGATAAAAACAGTTAGTCCGTTCGTTGTCGAAATTCACTCGACAGCGGCGAGCACCTGTTGCGGCTCGAGCGT
>JAJYPA010000438.1 GCA_021795795.1 Pseudomonadota bacterium
GCATGGGTGGTTTGCGGCGGCGAATTACGGACAAGTCCACTATTTATCGACATGCTAAAACCCTGCAACAGCAAGGAAAACAGCAGTTTCAATATGTCCATTGAAATGGATGGTTTAATGGGCAGCCATTAGCGTTAGAGTCCATTTTTATGGCTATCTGCATTCCGGAGTTGGCCAGAGATTATGAGAGAGAGGCTGGTAAAACATCTGTCGCGTGCAAGACCTAGTTGATCAGTGCCAATCTCAATGTATGCCGTTTTGTGCATAAGCGGGTTGGGCGAGACGTCTGGCCATGTGAATCTGTTACTGTCGTCGGACACCAGTCACTCATTAGAACGTCGACTACGAACGGCGGCAGGGCAGCGTTAGCGGACATGCCACTCCGCGCGGATAGGGTCGCAAATTTGTTATTATTGGGCGCTCGCTAGAACGAATTCCATGGCTCTCTTTGAGTCCAAAACGTGCCTATGCTCGCGTGTATTTTTCGGTAAGCTAGCGACTCTCTTTAGTACAAAACCACAAAACTCAAGCACTTCCGTTCGTTGTTGAACTGATAACGAATCCCTATGAGCCAGAAAAAAATCGGAAACATTCGTCGCTACTCTATAGGGATAATATTTCATTTCATTTTCCATTTGCTTCTTCAGTAATCTACAGGATTCTTTAAAATAATTAAACGCCTCATCACAAGAAATACTTTTGGTTGCTCTCGTAAGCAGGAATCGTGCATAATGATTATCGATTTGAAAAGTATCATATCCATCTCTTTTGTTTGCAAAACTATAAGCGGAAATAAAATATTTCTCGATGACATCTAGGTCATCTTCTAGCGATAGCCGTGCAATTGCATATTGAAGCCAATAATGAGCGTTTTTCTGGGCGAATTTGTAGGTTTGTATTTGTTCGTAAAAGGTAATTGTTGCAGCGGGAAATCCAATTTTTGGTAGCAACCTCCTCAACGCCGAAAAGCTCATTACGCTTCTCATGAAATAAATATAGGTTTTATCTAATGCCTGGAGCTTGTGAGCGTTCTTAAACATCTCCAACAGCACTCTGGTCACGTCTGAAGCTCTCGCCAGTCGAGTAAGATAATATTCCGCGAGGACAGATGACTTAAGGATCATCTTCCCACTCATTTCATTCCAAAGTAATCGCAACGGCATTCTGTCGTGGTTTGATAACCTCAAGAGCGGCGAGTCGTTAAGCAAATCGTTTAAATACTGCTTAATTATTGTAAGACCAGTACCCTTTAATATGAAAGCCGCTATCACAATATCTCTAACATCATCGTCAATTTGTTGAAAGATATCTTCAATCCTTTTTGATATTTGTGGTGAGGAATAAAGTTGCAATAGAATCTGATGAATTTGAGAATCACATTTTTCTACCAGCAATTTCTTTTTCTCGTTATCTGAATACGCAGAAAATTCTGCCCAAAGACCAAATGAATCAATCAATTTGGCAAATGTCTTTGCCTCTTTGGAGGAGAGTCGATTTAGGTCAATCTCGGCAAGATCAGTGGTTCGCAAAGACATTTCAAGACGATCTAAGTACGCTTCATGTATATTGGATCGCGCAGCAAGAGCAAATCGAATACGCTTGCCCTGTCGTCGCAAGGAAATGAAATCAATGACATCCAAAAGTGGAATGTATAGATCAGCCAAAAATACTAATGGTTCATCCAGTTTAAGTAAACGATCCACCTCTATCCGTAGTTGCCTAGAGTCCTCTAGCAATCTAAAGACATTCCAACCTTTTTTCACAAGATTTACTGCGAGCTGTTCCATAGCGATCGTTTTTCCATTTCCAAGATCGCTCGTGAAGATAATATCCTGCTCTGATATCAATTGTTCCGCTGTAGCTATACCTTCCCTCTCCACCAAATAAAATCTCCCGGAGGAAGAATTTGGAAAACTTGATGTCACAGATATTAGCTCTTGTTTTAGGTCTCCATACAGAAAAAGCCGTTCAGCATCAGAGTTTTTTACTTCATCAATCGGCGCGGGGGCCATCACCTTTTCTAATGCTAGAAATTCTTTAGGCCTAGCGTGCGGCACATACTCGGTCCGCACTACGCTAATCTCATTGCCAAACGCCTCTACTCCGATTTGATGTAAGTTTCCAAAAAGTGGTAAAATGGTGCCGTCTGGACTGTCTGTATCTAAGTCTGGAGATGCAATAAAAACTGACTTATGCTTAACATCTTCACTATCAATAACCCTCTGAATATCTAAATCATACATGGAGTAGCCGATAAAAATTACAGCGCGAGCTAGTGATATATCATTTTGGAATACTGTTCTCCATTTAGAAGGAGTGAAGTCATCTCTCAAATAGCTCTCAAAAGTTAATTTGAAGTTTCTGACAAGGTCTCCTTGTTTAAGACGCTGTATAAAGCCATTGATATGAACGCATACATCACTATTCGAAATATATTGTTCTGGCGGATCTCCAAGTATCACTGGCATCACCGCCTTTCCTGCCTGATTTGCGCTTAACTCAAATAGGTTGTCGTAGTTTGTAGTATAGATGCGTCGCCAATTAATTGACGCAATCAGGATATGATGCGGCGCAGGTTGCTTTATGGTGTACATGTTTAAAAGAAGTGATGACAAATTGTTCTGGGAGAACTTCTTCAAGTACATTTGGGAGGCAAGTGATGGATTGTCGTTACCATTTTCGATACCAGATAATTTATATAACTTCTTGGCTAACTGCCTACCAGAAAGTGGTATATCGCCGCATAAATTTGTTGAGCCGTACGAGAAACCAGAGCCGATAAACAGTATCGCGTTGCCGTCAATGGCGTGCTCGATTGCCTCTTTGAGTTCCATTTATCTCTCCGTCTAGGTATTGGACGATAAGGTATTATAGATCAGCCTTGGGGAATGACTGCTTCCAGTCTATACCAGTCTTAGCGTAGATGGTAGAAAGGACCCGCAGATTGTGGAAGTATCCCAGTTCAACCAGACCGTACCTACATTTCATAAACGCTGTGCCCACTTTTCAACCAAGGGCTGTACGAATTATCCAGCTATTTTATCCTGGGAGTCCAGGTGCTTCCAACCAGATTTTGCAAATAGCCGAATATCCTTTGCCATGTTCACTCCAGTTGGCTATTCGGTGAAAGATGATCGTCCTGGCTATGTCGCCAGCGCCGCAGGATATGCGCTCGTTCCTCGTACAGCGCTTGGGTGCGGCTTTCCACTGCTTGCAAAACCGCCTGGGGTGCGTCCCCCGGCTGGCCCGCCTGGAATGGGGGACTGGGTGCGTACTCCAAAGCGAGTTGTATGGCTTCCGCGGCCGGTTGGCCGCGTAAGGCGGCCACCACGGCCAGAGCAAAGTCGATGCCCGCCGTGACCCCGCCACCCGTGATGAGATTCCCATCCTGGACCACGCGCTCACGCAGCGGGATAGCGTCGAAGAGAGAAAGCAGATCGTGGTAGCGCCAGTGCGTGGTGGCTCGTCGTCCTTTGAGCAGGCCCGCCACACCCAGCAACAGGGCTCCGGTACAGACCGAGGTGATCCACTGCGCCTTCGACGCCTGCTGCCATACCCAGTGGATCACCTCGTTGTCCTGCAGTAAGGCGTTGATACCGGCACCACCGGGAATGCAGAGCACATCCAAGGGGTAACTATCGTTCAGCTTGGCGTTGGGATGGAGCAGCGGGCCCGAAGAGCAGGTAACAGGCTCCAGGGTCTTCCAGAATAGCCGAATCTCGCAGTCTGGCAGTGCGGCGAAGACCTCGTATGGCCCGGCAAAATCCAGCAACTGGATACCTGGGAACAGCAGAAAACCCACCGTGGTCATCCGACAGGGTCCTTGTTATCGGAGGTGCGGCGACTCAAAACCAGATCGGCCATGGCCGCAGAGTACGCACCCCCTTGTTGCGCCAGATGCGCTGCCACACTCTCCCGGTTACACTGGGGCTGGTTTTGGCTGACCTTCCATTTGCCCATCCACCGGGAGATGGGGATTTCTATACCCACCACCTGCTGAATGAGCCGCTCCGTGAAATCCCGTGGTGCATCTTCCACTTGCCATGGCTGCAGAAAATCTTTCTCCTGCTGCGCGGTCAGGGCGACCATCTGTTGCCGTACCCAATCGGGATCATCTCTGACCTGCAGCTGACCGTGGGCATGGACGACGGCATAGTTCCAGGTAGGCACCACCTTGCCGGTTTCCGCCTTGGTGGCATACCAGGAGGGGCTGATGTAGTGTTGCGGCCCCTGAAAGATGACCAGCACCTCGTCGTCCGGGGACGCCTCCCGCCACAGCGGATTAGCGCATGCCACATGGCCCTGCAGCACCGGTTGCGGTCCTTCGCCGGATGCGAGGTACAAGGGGATATGATTTGCCTCCAGACCATTAGCACCCATGCTGACCAGTGTCGCGAGCGGATAACGCTGAATCAATGCCCGCAAGATTTCCGGGCGGGTTTCTGCAAACGGGTCAGGGCAGTACATGGTCGGTCTCCGCTCTATTCAATGTTCGGCGCCGTAGGCTCGCTTACGCAAGTATACATCCTGACATTTACTGGCAGTAGCAGCACGCCCAGAATGATGGCCCCAGTCAAAAGAGACTCGGGATCTTTGTGCTAGAAGAACGGTAGCCGGCAGACTGGATTGCAGCTGTCGGCCATAACTTAACACCCGCTTCCAGTCTGGCACCGCCCTTTCAGTCGGCAAACGATGGTATTCTTCCTTCCTCAAGATGAGGCGGTGACAGGATAGGCGCCTGGCATTCAGCCCGTGGGGTGATTATCGTGACGGTATGCCCTACTCCACGCCATCATCCCATGTACTTTCAGGAGACCCCGAGGGGAGTACTTCCTGCCAGGACCTGAGCGGTCAAGGATCCACACGATTGCCGGACCAACGTTCAGAGAAGGCCTCCGATGTTCGCAAGATCATTCATGTGGACATGGATGCCTTTTTTGCCGCCGTAGAGCAAAGGGACCACCCCGAACTCCGGGGGAAACCTGTCATCGTCGGCGGTGATCCTGGCGACCGGGGCGTCGTGGCGACCTGTAGCTATGAGGCCCGCCGCTTTGGCATTCACTCCGCCATGACGGCAGCCCGTGCCCGGTCGCTCTGTCCCCAGGCGATTTTCCTCCGCCCACGCATGGAAGCCTACCGGGATGCCTCCCGTCAGGTTATGGGAATCCTGCGGTGCTATACGCCCCTCGTGGAACCCCTGTCGCTGGACGAGGCATTTCTGGACGTGAGCGCGGCCACCGCCGATGGGGTTCTGGCCGTCCAGATCGCACGGGAGATCCGGGCGCGCATCGAGCGGGAAACGGGGTTAACCGCTTCGGCGGGGGTGTCCTACAACAAGTTGCTTGCCAAACTTGCCTCCGACTGGCGCAAGCCCAACGGGCTCTTGGTGGTTCCACCCGAACACGGGTTGGCCTTCCTGGCGCCCCTCCCCGTCGGCAAGCTCCACGGCGTGGGCCCGGCCACCGTGAAAAAGCTGTCCTCGATGGGAATCTATACGGTCCTGGATCTCCGGAATGCGTCACGGGAGGCATTGATCGCGCAGTTCGGCAAGACCGGTCTCTGGTTTTATGAGATCGCCAGAGGAATCGACAGACGTCCCGTTCAACCAAGCCGGCAGCGGAAATCCGTAGGCACCGAGCGCACCTTCCCGGAGAATCTGGAAGACCCGAAGGTTATGCTGGCCACCCTGCAGCAGATAGCGGGGCAGGTTGCCACCCGTCTCCAGGCGCTGGGACTGGCGGGGCGCACCGTGAGCATTAAGGCACGCTTCCCGGATTTCGAGACGGTCACTCGGGCGCATACCGACGCACAGACGATCTGGCACACAGACGCCCTCTGCCTGTTTGCCCGGCCTATTGGCCAAGGCCATCCCTGCCGGGTTGCCTGTGCACGCATCCGTCCGGTTGCTGGGCGTGACCGTGAGTGGTCTGGCCAAAGTCAATGCTGATCCGGCGAACGCTGGCCAACTGAACCTGCTGGAGGAGGCCGATCACCAGCGCCATAACGGCGAGTGTTAAAAATCCACCCATGCCGCGTCATCAGGAACCGCCCGCTGAAATTCCGGTAGCGATGTCGTTATCCGCATGAGTCCATTGTCCCAACCTAACGCACATTGCGACTCGCGCCACCCCAGAGGATGAAAGAGAATGGGGGGTGAAGAGATGGCGGATTGAGGTCGAGCAAGTTTTTGGTGATTCCATCCCGAGTCTAACGTGACCCGCCAGGCCGACTCGTACCCCGGATTGCCTCCCTTGAGAGCGCACATTAAAAGGGCCGCCTGAGGCTTGCCACAGGCTGGTGATTTCGGCACTGGCATTCGCCATCTCCCTTTGATAGTAATTGGAGAGACGTCGTTATGGAACTGCAATCCCTCTTTCACCGGGTTATCGGCCTGGATGTTCATCAGGCCCAGGTCACCGCCTGTGCCATTCTCACGGACCCTGACGGAAACGTTACGATCGAGCGCCGACAATTTGGTGCTTTTCAGAAGGACCGGAAGACATTGGCCCTGTGGTGTGCCTCCCATCGGCCCGATACGGTGGTTGTGGTCATGGAGAGCACCGGGATCTACTGGAAAAGTCCCTATGCGGCCCTGGAAAAGGTGGGGATCCAGGCACAGGTCGTGAACGCCAGGCACGTCAAACAGGTCCCCGGTCGCAAGACCGATGTTGGGGATGCAGAGTGGCTCGCCACCCTGGCTCAAGCCGGACTGCTGCGGGGCTCCTTTGTTCCCCCGGCACAACTGCGGGAGCTGCGACTGATCGCCCGACAGCGGCAAAAGCTGGTGGGTATGCTCTCATCGGAGAAAAACCGCCTGCACAAGGTGCTGACCGATGGCGGAATTCGACTGGGGGTGGTGGTCAGCGATATCCATGGGCAATCGGCCCGGCCCATGATCCAGGCCCTGATTCAGGGGAAGTCCCCCGGAGGCCGTACTCCGACTGGCCAGCCGACGGCTCAAAGCCAGCCAGGAGGAGATCCTGGATGCCCTGCAAGGCGAGTTGAGTGCCAGTCACCGCTTTGTCCTGGACGAGACGCTCCGCC
>JAJYPA010000439.1 GCA_021795795.1 Pseudomonadota bacterium
CCATCTGCCACCCCTACCCGAACCAGCGTCTGATCGTCACGACCCGAGGCAGGAGCCGTATGCGGTAATCCCGCACGTACGGATCTGTGGAGGGGGTGTTGGGTGACTGACATTCCTACTCCGACTCAGCGTGCGGCTTTGCGCCGGGCGGGTTGCTGGGAGGGACCGTAGAGTTCGAGGAACAGCTTCTCGTCCAGTTGATCCAGTTGGCGTTGGGCAGCAGCCGTGAGGAGTTCGGCCGCCATGTGGGTGAGCACCCGGTAATTGGTCGTCCCTGAAAAAATCATTTTTACGTCGCGGGTACCAACGGCGGCCACGGCACGCGGGCAGCAACTCGGAATGCATCCTATATAGCACTGAGCGCCTATAGACAGGCAAGGCAACAAAAAGGTAAGGCGATGCTTTTGCGGGCGATGGCCCGCAGCAGCCACCGGAGATTGTACCCAGCGGCGCAGAGAACCGTGTGCAAGCAATCGCCCATGGCCCCTTTGAGCGGGCAACGGCCGAGACGTTGATCGGCTTTGAGATGACCGATGACGGGCTCGCCGGCGGCCGAGATCTTTCGGTTCCTTGGCCGCCATCCTTTCCGGCTGTGCGGCAACCATGCCCAAGGTCGCGTATACAGGCCCAGTGCAACGGCGGCAGCGAGTATCCACGCACGCTCTCCACCGGGTCGATCATGTCTTCTGTTGGCCACTCCCGGCCTCCTCGCTTTTCCTTCGATGCACTCAAAACATATCCTGATATCGCGGTAGCGATACCCATTACTGGACACCCCCCGCACAGACCCCGGCGGGCGCAATTCACGCACCGGGCTCCCACCTTGGGTGTTTGGCTGGTGTAGGCCCTGTAACCGCGACGGCCATCGTTGCCACTGTCAGCAACAGCGTCGACCGCAACCGTGCCTTTGCCATCAAACTACTCTTGCCATCCCATCACCAGCAAAGCAATTGCTGGGCCACGGATTCAGGTCTTAAGGCTTTCAGCACAAGACGCTAAACAGGAACAATCTGCTGGCTATGATGGCGCGTTTTCAGGATTCGGCCAGTCCCCCGCATACCGCGGGCAGGCTTCGAGCACCAATGCCGCGGACACGCGATGCACCAAAGGCAGGGAATCCCCCGCCGCAATCCGGTCCCGCGCAATGTCGGCAGGGTCGCATCCGCAAATCCTGGCCGAATCGACCACACTTTGGAGTGCCTTGAGCAACTCGTCTACGACCTCGTATGTATTATTATCAGGGTCGTAGACACTTTGCTGCTGCTTGATCTTTTTCCATGCGTCGTAGCGCACTCCCGGCATCCCGTTCCGCTCAAACCACGCATTGACCTGGCGGTACGTCGGGTCTTTGTCTGCCGACTGGAGCGCGGCAACGGCGGTCTGCACACGCTCTTGCGTGATGTTCGCCTTCAGATCATTCATATTCTGCCTTTCCTCCCGATACTCAGACACTTCAAGGCCACACGCGGCCAATCCAGACAACGGCAACCCGCCGGCGATCCATATCGTGATGTTGTCGCGATCTTGCGGCTTCCACACCGCCCGTGCGCGCCCGATGCCCTGCGCCATGCGCCGGGCATAATCATCCAATACCCATTGGCGCAATTCAGGGTCAACAGGCAACGGCGCCTTGCTGGAGACATTCTTGTTGCCCACGGTAACCTCAACCATGCGCTCAACCTCTGCACTCCAGTCTTTTGAGGACTTGTCACCAGCTAACCGCTTCAACATCAACTCAGCGTTATATGACAAAACCTGGTCGAGTGGAGAAAAAAGCGGCCCGCCGAAAATCAGCATATCCCGGCGTTTCCAGTTATCTTGCCCAACATCGTCCCGGCCAAAATAACCCCACTCGTAATCTTCGGTCTTGTCGGCAAGCTCGCAATGCAGCTGATACGTTAACACCACCGGCGAATTGCCGGTTTCGGACTGCATCTGCTCTTTCAAATCCAGCAGTGCGCTCAACTCTTGTTTCTGGTGGCCTTTGTTCTTCCAGCTACGGCCATGAAGATACTGATTAATATGGACAATGCGTACATGCTGCTTTGCGATAGCATGCACTATCTGCCCGCCTTTCTGTTGCACTAAAAACTCGACCGCCGGCGAGGGTGTGGCATCAAGCAAAATTGTGGGCAGGCCTTTCGCAATGCGATCACCGAGCGTTGTGATTTCATGCACATGAATTGCCCCGGCGTCAACGATAGCCGTGCGTGTAGCTATGGATTCGACCAGGCCTTTCATGGTTCGCAGCGGCACAAAAGGATCATATCCGTGCCGCAGTTCGGCCTTTTCCCAGCGCGCGGTTGCGCCCGGCAGCCAATCTATGTGAAGTTCATTGACCAATCGTCTCATCTCGTCTGGTATGTTCTGAATGCTTTCTTTACCAACCGAACTACCCAGCCACGCACCTACGCGCTTGAACAGGTCTAGCGCACGCCGGTTGTCGTTAATGAGATTTGCCAACTCTTCCGCATTTTTACCTGTCTGTGTGTGACAAGAGAGATATGACACTTCCTCTGCGCACTTGCTGGCGTACACGCCGAAGTCCGCGCTCGTGGCCATTATTTGACGAGTCAAATCTGGAATCTCATCGACTACTACCAATCGTTCCAGCGTTCTTTCGGAGGTACGATACTGTGCTAATGTGTCAGAATATGAAGCGTATGGTGCAACGACGACCCGGGCGCGGGCTGCATCAGATTGATGATATAGCCAAGGACAGGCTGGCACAAAATCCGCACTGACTGAGTTTGATAAAAACCATTCAGTTGCCTTTTTGAACGGCTCGGAATGCTCGTGGTAGGTTTCTAATATATACTTTTTCCCGTGGGCGCACTCTCTGCAAGCCGTAGTCGCTGGGGCATGGTTTTTGGCAGCAACCAATTCAACAATAGGGTACTTAAAGCAATCGGATGACTTAAATCTTGCACCTTTTTCGAGTAGATCGAAAATAGTATACCCATTTTTATGCAGAGGCGGCACATCTGGCATTGAACGACCATGATAATGGAATGCTCCGACCTGGGCGTAGTCTTCCGCAAGATCATGCGTTCTTGTCAAAATCAGCAAGGGAACATCTTTGAACGCCTGGATGATTTCGAGGATCAGATGGCTTTTTCCCACGCCAGTTGTCACTTTGATAAGCAACGGCGGCAGCTTGGGCTTTTTCAGTTTCTTTTCTTTGCGTTCCTCTTCCGGTATATTTTTCCACTCTATGAGTTTTTCCAGATGCTCTTTGTATTTTGGCAAATAGTCCTTTGTTGCGATTTCGGCGTGCTGGAAAGCAATGTTACGCTCCACCGCGTCGGAGATAATCTGGGAGACTTCGGCGTCTTTTGGCTCTCTTATGATTACCGGGGCCTCATCAGATACAGGCGCAAGGGCAAGGTTTTCATCAGACTTGTGCCAAGCATGGATGATTTCGGCGGCAAAATAATCTGGAGATTGACGCATGAGATCATTCCAGTCCCGGTTGCCCTTGTCGTCTGGCACGATTGATTCAGGGGGGAGGAGATAGACGGCCTTGCCGTGCGGATGTGCCACAATTCTGCGGACGGCGGCGAAACTCTCGCGCTGTCCGGTTTCGGACTTGTCGGAATCCACCAACAAGGAGATCGTCGGCGCACCCTCGTGGGGCGCAAGCGATTCGCTCCATGCCTTCAACCCGCTCCAGTCCCAGCACACCGCTGCAGGTCGCCTCATGATCTGGACCCATGACGCGACGGTTTCAAAGCCTTCGCCGGCACCGATGACCGGGCCGGGCACTGGCAAAATAACAGGTTCTCCAGTCGGCGCAAGCGTCGTCACACCTTTCTTGCCGAGCATTGCCCGCCCGATTTTCCGGACGCGGCTGTACTTGTCTTCCGCAAATTTCAGGAACGACCGTTGAATGCCTGAGATGTTCTCAGGTTCTTCCGTCTTGCCAAGCGCATACATGGGTATCAAAAAAGCGAAATCTGCCCCGGCTTCTACCATCTCGGCGTCCACGTTGCCATTTTCGCCATTCTTATACCGTGGGTTCATCTCCATCTGAATCCGGATCAACGGCATGAACAGCATGGGGTCCAGTCCGCGTGATGCCAGATAGTCATAGACGGCCTCACGGTAGTCAGAATATTGAGACTGATCAGCATCCCATGCCGCTTGTGCCCAGCCCTCAGCCGGGCGTTTGGGCTTGAGTGCTGGAATGCCGCGTGCCCATGCGGTTTTTGCGTACTGAATCGTCCTCAGTTCGGCCTTTTGCTGATCGGTTTTTGCGCGGGTAATGGCGGCTGCATCGATAACAATGCCGCCATCGTCTATGCCCAGTTTTTGGCAAAGTGAATGAAAGCTGCCGTGCTCTCCAGTGCGGTGGTCTTTGAACGCGCCGGATAAAGAGTTGAGGCTGATTGCGTCAAGTCCGTGACCCTTGAGCCTGAGCCAACGTCCGCTGCTCCGGAAACCGATCCCCGCGGCGGCAAGTATTTCCTGAATTGTGCGAGGCGTGCTCATTCGTCACTCCCGCTATTGTCCCTGCCGAACGAATCTATCTGGTTGCTCTCAATCCGCTCTTTAATTATTTGCTGTGCGCGCTTGCGCGTTAAAGCCAACATCTCGGAAAGCGTTTTTGTGTCCCCAAAATGCGCCATCGCCGAATCTATGTTTCCGCCGTAATTGGCGTTTATGTAATCCCTGACTTGCTGTTTCTGCTCTTCTTGTAGCAGTATATCGCGCGGCGTATGATCACTTATCGTGCCATTATTTCCGAGGTCGAAGACGAAAAGATGGTCCGCTTCTTCCTCGTCATACTTGTCGTCGTGCGCAACCTTGACTTCAAAATGATTTTTACGATATAATTCTCTGCCATCGGTTTTTATGACTTCGTCTGCTGTTTTATCTGCCGTTGTGTGATCTTGCAGACATATCCACACCGCACTCACAACCTCAACTATTTCTAGGTTTGAATAAAACGTAACCTTGTGCAGTTTGCTTGCTTTATCTCTGAATTCAGGCGGCAGGAAGTGCATCATTTTGCACCACCAATTCGCGCGATCCGTGGCCGGCCTGGGCGGCGTGGGGTGCTATTTATTTGTTGTTTCGCACCGCGCGGGGAAATCGTTTTGCGCTCGAGGTGATCGATCCAATCCGCGATCGCACGAGCAGTCCATCGTGGTCCACGAGCGCCTGGAACGTTAATCGCTGGCGGAAATAAATGCGGTGATTTGCTGAAAAGATTCTGGATTGTTTTTTTGCTGATAGAAAAGCATTTCGCCAATGCATGTTCGTCATAAAGTTGTTGCAGGTTTATAGGTCGGTTAGGTTCGCTGTCGTCGTCATCGCCGCGCGCGCCGGATTTTTGGCGTGACGAAATGGATGCTGCGTCTGTCCGCATGTTATTAGTACACGTCGCTTTAGTTATATCACGTCCTGCGGCGCCGCTTTGCGAAAGCACATGCGGAACTGCATATCTGTTTAACCTCTGCGCTGCTTTTCTTATGCTAAGAAAATCGCGCATGGATGGTTGTCCGAGTTCGTGTGCAACCCTTTGAATTGCAGTGCGCATGTCCTTTCTGACCATCATGATCAGAGATAAAAAAAAGACAGGAGCTGCGCAAATCATAGCGAAAAGTATGGATGGAATGGATTGCGATATTATTGCGAGAAGCACCCAACCGGCAAAAAATATAGGTGACGCCAGACACCGCAGCAAAAACGAGTATATTAAACTCGTTGTGCTTTCTTCGCGTTGATTCATGTTTATTCTCCAATTTTACGGCCCACTCCCTTTTCTCGCCCGCACGCATTGGATTGGGCAGCGCCGACCGCCGGGATCATAATACCCTCAGCCCGCGCGCGTGTCAATCATAACCCATTGTTTCTATTGAAACTTAATATACTAGCTTTTTTGATTGAGCGCTGTAAGCTATTGATTATATTGTAGCATGGAGAGTCGACGCGCTCAGTAAGCCTGGCGCGCGTCCATGCGCGAACGCCCGAGTTCGACAGTTAATCTTGCAACTCATTGATATCGCTAATAGCGATTTCAAAATGCTCCACTACAACAGCGTCAATTGCTGAGACGCGACTGGTTTTTTTACCCGGAGCGCATGCAGAACCTCGCTTTGGCATTCCTGAATGGAAGACACCCCGGATACGGGTGGGGCGCCATTGAGACGAACTCGGTGATGCTGAATGCGGTGGAGTTGATCCAAGGCTCGTTCCGGCGTCAGCCCGGTGTGACTCGCACGTAAACGACTGCGCATGACCCGATGTAGAATCAGCACCATGAAGCAGATCGCTGCGTGCGCCTGCGTATTCCGGCGGCATCCGGCCACCGATTCCATGAACATCCGGCCACTGATTCCACGGCCATGCGGCCACCCCTGGGGCAGGGGCGACGTTCGGTAGTTTTGTTCATCATGACCTCTTTTGCGGAGCAAGGAGGTTTTTTGTGGAGCGACTATCCATGCGCAAGATTCGTGAAGTATTGGGGTTGAAGTACGAGGCGGGACTATCCGCCAGGGCTGACGTAGGGCGCCGAAGCCCATCTCCTTCCAGAGTTCGGTCAAGGCCCAGACATCGCCAAAAGCACGCGCTGCTTCAAAAGCGATGGATGGGCGGTTCGAAAAACTCCCCATATGCAGTAAAATTTATGGGGTAAGTTAGATCGGAGGGCGGGTGATGGCAGGGCTGGTAGGGCAAACAGGATTCTTCCCCGGAGACCGCCGGTTCCGGGAACTGGATTTGCTGGGCGACGGCCTGCCGCTGCTCAACCGGCTCATTCCCTGGGAGCGCTTCTGCCCAATTCTGGAGAGTGTGCCGAATGCCAAGCCCAAAGGGCCGGGAGGGAGAAAGCCCTACGACCGGATGCTGCTCTTCAAGATGATGGTGTTACAGCAACTGCACAATCCCAGCGACGAACAAACCGAATACCAAGTTCGGGATCGCCTCAGTTTTCAGCGTTTCCTGGGGCTTGGGTTGGAGGAAGCCGTACCCGATCACACGACCTTGTGGCTATTCCGTGAATCACTGGCCCAGGCCAAACTGACGGAGCGACTGTTCA
>JAJYPA010000440.1 GCA_021795795.1 Pseudomonadota bacterium
GGTGCCAAATGTTTGGAAAAGACTCCGGCGACAAGGCCAAAAAGCCGTTGCCGCCATTGAAGAAACGAATGATTACCGGCGGCGCGATTCTCGCGGCGGTGGCGGTGTTGATCGGCGGCAAGGTGCTTATGGGGCATCAGGGAGCATCACCAGAAGGCGCCGGCGCTGATCAGGTGCATGTGCTGAAGCCTTCGGTGTTGCCGGTTCCACGTCCGGTGCCCGCTGCGCCGAAGGGGTTAATATCTCCGCCGCCAGCGCCTTTGGCGCCGGGCGTGCCGACGGGGACTACCGCAGTCGCTCCGCCCTCGATCGCCACGGCAACGACAGCCCCGGCGACATCCGGTCCATCCGCCGAAGCGCAGGAAATTGCGCAACTCATCGGCTCCGCCAGTCAGGGCGCCGCCACCGTCAAACAGGTGTACATGAACGGCCCACAGGGGTTTGTCGGTGTGGTGTATGAGATTGCCGGCGGGGATCGCGGCATGGCCTGGGTGAATCTCCCGGATCGTCTGGTGCTGATCGGAACCTTGTTAACGGCTTCCGGACAAGATCTTAACGGACCTTATCTCTTCGCCAAGACGGCGAAAAGCGCTGGTACGTCCGAAGCCACCGCATCCGTCACCGCTCCAGCGCAAAGCGGCACGACCGGAAGCGTCATGGCCACCGCCTATAACGGTGGTACCGGCTTCGTGGTGGGCACGGCCGGCCCGGAAGCCACCGTGTACATTGATCCGGACAGCGGAAAGGGACACGCGCTGTATCTGGCGCTGGAGCCGCTGATCCAGGGTGGAAAAATCAAGGTGCGTTATGTGCCCATCGCGGAAAAGGGCAAAAACAGCTTGAGAGTGGCGGAAGCCATTCTTTCCGCGCCGAATCCGGCGGCCGCCCTGGACAAAAACGAGCACCTGTTCAAAAAGCGCGCCGATGGAGCCAATAAGGGCGGGCTGCGCGGCATTCCTCCGAACCTGCAGATGACGCAGATCGTGGATGGAAACACCGGAATGCTGGCCGCCGCCGGATATATCAGCGATACGGTCATGGTGTATTGCGACAAGGCGGGTGACTACCAGGTGCAGCAGGGCCATCAGGCCAGCATGGATCTGAGCGCGGTGATGGAAAACATCGGGGCCTGCCATTGAAGCATTTCGGCGAACTGTTCTTCTTTCTCGTCGTGGTTTTCGCGGTGTGGATCTTTGTCGGATCCACTCCCGACGCGCGAATCGGGAGAGCTTGTGAGCCGGCGCAATGGATTGGACACGCGATGGGTTCGGCGGCCATGGCCGGCGGCACCGATTATGGACAGAGCATCAATGGCGGATCCAACGAGTTGGATTATCGATGCAAGCTGGCCATCTGGGATTATTTCTATGCCGACGAATGGGAAAAGGCGCACCCAGGGCAGCCCTTGCCGGGGCAGCCGCGCGTCGTGGCACCCATCCCTGTGACACAGCAACCTGCAACCACAAGCACAGAACCAACGACCAGTCCTCAACCTGCAGCAACTGCGACGGGGCAACAGTAATGCAAGGAACGGTGAATGAGCAAAGATCGAAAGGCGCCTTTGTGGCGATCATGGCGGCTATGGGCCTGGGTGTTCGCGCTGGGCTTCGGGTGGCACACCTGGGCGACCCAATGGGTGCCGGCGTACCAGCTCCCGTGCTATCAAACCTACGTGGGCGACTTCCAGAAGGAAGCGGTCGATTGGCAGATGGGGCATCCGTTCATGTCCGGGATATATTCTGGCATGACGTTGGGTTTCTGGCCGGAGGGCTACGCGATTCCCAGGGGTTGCACCTATGTGAACGAAGGGCAGGGGATTCCGCCTTGGACCTACAGCCCGTTCGCGCGACTGGCGTTCCCCGCCTTTCATCTCTACGCAACGCTTTTCGCCATCCTGTTCGCGCGGCTATACCTGGGATTTCTGCGCTATGCCTTGCGGCCGGGATCTCGGGATGCGCCTATCTTCCGGCTGCTGCGCCGGTGGCAAGAGTTCCGGCACCGCCGCCGGTTATCCGCTTCCAGCCAGCCCCAAGACTCGGATCCGGCTGGCAGTATGCCAATCCACAAAGCGGATTGATTCAGGTGATCGGTACGCGGGAACCCATGATCGTGCGGCGCTCCCCGCAGAAATGGGTACTGGAAAACAGCGTGACCGCGCCAGTGGCGCCGGTGCGATCCGCGCCGATGCAGATCACCATGCCGCTGCATTTGCCCGCCGTGCCGGTCTTTCGTTCTCCGGCTGCCCAAAATCCGTGGAAATGCCATCCGGCCAAGCTGCCTTGCGGCAAGAGCGGCCATGCCTACTGGTCCTGTAGTAAAAATCAGGGAAAGACCCTGGACGGGGTGCTGCCAAAAGGGTGGCAATGGGCGAAAGCGGGGCCAGCATGCAACCCGTGAGAATGCCCAATCACTTCGATGATCAGCGCCAGATTCTGTTTTGGGACATCGATACCCTGGCCGTGGTCATCATGTTTTTCATCATCGGATATGTGCTGCGCGAGTTGACCATCATGATGGTATTGGCGTTTTTTGCGGGCCATCTATTTTCAAAATGGAAGACCAATCAGCTCAATGGGGTTCTGATCCACCTCAGCTATCGGTTCGGATGGTGGCGCATCAACGATGTTTTCAAAAACGGCAATACGAAGGAGTGGGTCGATTGAAATTCGAACTGTTCAAAAAGGATTACGAAGGCCTGCTCCGCAACAACCGCGCGTTCCTGATCGTCATTGGCGTTCTGGCGGTAGTGGTGCTGATGCAGCAATGGGCCATTGTCACGGAGAAGACGCGCATAGTCTTGGTGCCGCCCTATATCGATAAGGCGGTGAAGATCGGCTACGCCAGCGCAGACGCGGATTATTACGAGTCCTGGGGGCTGTATGTTTCTGAACTGATGGGCAACCTCACCCCGGGCGATGCGCCGTTTGTCGAAAAGGCGATGGGTAAACTCTTTTCTTCCGTGAGTTACGAAGGGGTGAAGTCGCGGATCGCGCAAAGCGCGGCGGAAGAGGCCAACGCGGATGCCACGTTCGCTTTTGAGGCGAAGTCGGTGATCTGGCAAAGCCAGACCGGCACCGTGTTCGTGCATGGCACGCTGCGCCAAGTCAATGGCGCTGGCCGGACCATATCCGCCACCCCGTACACCTTTTCCATGCGGGTACATATCGCCGCTGGAAGACCGGTGCTGGACGATTTCCACTCTTATGCCGGTAGTCCGCACACCATTCAGTGGAAACTGCATCACATCGTCAAAAAGCAAGGAGGCGCCTCTTGAAGCGCAGTACCATAGTGATCGCGTTGTGCGGGGCCCTGGGCGCCTGCGCTTCCTCTCTGGCTGACGCCAATGCCTTTGTGCAGGGCGCACAGCCGGCGTTTCCGACCAGTCCGGTGCCCATGCCGCCATCGCCGGGGTTCAAGAGCCTGGGCACCATCCCGTCGGCGCCGACGCCAGGAGGGGTAACACTTCCTGCTCAGGATCAGACCGCCGTAGAGGCGGAAGTGAGAAGGGCGGAGGCCGTTTCCAGTCGTCCTGGCCCGCCAGCGGCTGCAGGCCTGCCGGCTGCAAGCCTGCCGCCGCAGTCGTTCGGGCGAACGCCCGCCGCCGTTCCGGCTACCGGTTATGCGGGAGCGGGCCGGTTGCCGGCGCCGTTGCCGTCTGGTGGTTTTGTTCCTCCGCCGGCGGGCGCGTCTCCACAAATGATCTCTGGGTACGCGAACAATATGGGCGGAGAGGAAGAGCCGCCGCACATGAGCATGAGTGCCGCCCTGAAGGACGGCACGATGGTGCGTCAGCAGAACATCCGGGTGCATTCTGGAAAAACCTATTCCATCATCGTCAGCGGTGTCGCTCCGAACCTGATCGAGACGCCTTTTCGCCATCCGGAGATGCTGGTGACCAACAGCAAGCTGGCGACACCCATCGTGCATGGCCAAAACCTGGTGGTTTCCACGACGCCAGCGTTCCCAGTCGGCGTTTATGTGACGGGCAAGAACCCGCATGACCCGATGATTTCGTTGACCATGATCCCCAAAAAGATTCCGCCGAAGAATTACCGGTTGATCATTCCGGGATTCATTCCATCGGTGGCGCCAACCGTCACCGGTCAGAGGTCCGGGTATGCGCAGCGCATGGTGCATTTGATGCGTGATGCGGCGTTGAAGCAGGTGCCGGAAAACTATCGGCAGTCGCATAAGCGGCTGGCGTTGCCGGGGCCCGGTGGAGCGTTCTCCTGGACCTGGGAATTTTCCTGGGTGGGCAACCGGTACCGGATCACGGCCTATTCCCTGAAAAACACCCTGGTTGGGCCCGTGAACCTGATGGAAACGAATTTCTACGCACCTGGCGTCCTGTCCGCTAGCGTGTATCCGCATCACCACCTGTATCCGGGTGAGAAAACGCAGGTTTTTGTGATCACGAAGCTGACGGCGGCGCACGGCACGCTCGGGGGTGTTTCTTGAAGCCAAAAGAGCAGTTCAAGCTCTGGTGGAAAACCCAGTCGCCAGAGCGCAAGCAAAAAATCAAATTCGCCGGTTTGGCTGCCGGGGTGATCGGTGCGGTGGTGATCGGCACCAACCTGTCCGGCTTCCATCATCACCAGGACGAAGAGGCGGCCTTAAAAAAAGCGGAGGAAGTTTCCAGCAATAAGCTAACGGTGCCCCGCGCTCAGAACATTACGCCGCAATCCTTGCAGGCGCAGATTGCTTCGACGCAAAAACAGCTCAAGTCTCTGACCAAGATCATCGCCGAAGAAAACGGCGTGAAAAGCAGTCAGATGAAGGACCTGAAAGGGCAGATGAGCCAGGAAGTGCTCAAGGAAATTCAGGAGAATGAGAAAAAGCATTCCATTCAGTTGCAGAACCCGGCTACGCAAAGGCAGATCGCGGCGCTGACGCAGGAGATCAAAACCCTGAAGGCGGAGAAGCAGCAGCCGGTGTACAATCAGGTGGCGCCCGGCGTGGCCCCGGCGCCCTCCATGCCGGCCAACACCTGGTCGCCGGCGCAGCCCATAGAGATCCTGGGGCAGGGCGGGGTGGCGTCATCACAAGCCACCAATGGCGTGGCGCCCCCCACGGCACCGGCAACGGCTGGTGCGCCCGGCGCACCAGCCGCGCCCGCCATCGCCGGGCGGCGCCCGACGGTCAGCTATCATCAGCCGAAGACCCTGAAACAGTTGGGGGGCACGGTGAAGGTCAGCAACAAAAAGACGGGCATCTATCTTCCGGCGTCCACCATTCTGACGGGCGTGCTGATCAACGGTGTCATTGCGGGTACCGGGCCGGATTCGAAGCATAATCCGCAGATCGTGGATATTCGCATCAAGAAAAAGGCTATCCTGCCCAATGGCTTGCGCATCAATCTGGAAAACTGCGAAGTGCTGGCGAGCGGATACGGAAGCATGAACGAGCGGCGGGTGTTCATGCGTACCGACACCCTGAGCTGCGTGAACCGTCGCACGGGCAACGTCATTTCTGCGCCGATTCACGCCTATGTCGTGAGTAGCGGCGGTCATGGCGGTGTTCCCGGCAAGGTGATCTCCCATCAGGGTCCGGCCATGCTGAAGTCCTTCCTGTCGGGTATTTTCTCTGGGCTGGGTAATGCGATTCAGCCCAATCAGGTGGGCAGCATGACCCTGAACCCGATGTCCGGGTCACGACAGGTCTACCAGTTGCCTTCCATGGGTTATATGGGCGGCAGCGCGCTGGCGGGTGGCATATCGACACCGGCGGGAGAAATCTCCAAGTTCTATCTGCATGAGGCCGAATCGGAACTGCCGACCATCGAGGTGAATCCCGGCGTGTCCGTTTCCATGATCGTCGAGACCGGGGTGCGCGTGCATGTGCATGGCGAAACGAAGGGGCAACTGGCGGAAGCCCAGTACCAGTCGGCGTCCAGCATCAGCAACAGCCCGCAGGGCGGGCCCGCGCTAACCCCTGGCGAGAGCATGCAAAGCCCGTACGGCATGCAGAGCCCCTATGCCGGTAATGGACAATCCAGCGCCGTGCGGGATGCCTTCCCAAGCCAGACCGCTGCCGCCAGGCAACCCTACGCCATTCAACCAGGAGACCAACAGCCGTGAAGATCCGTTTTGCATTGGCCAGCGCCATCATCGCTCTCGGCGGATGCGCGACGTCGCATCCCTGCATTCATGGGAAAGGCGGGGTATGCGTAGGCCCACGGGAAACCTGGGGCATCACCCGGCATCGGGATCAGGTGAATCCCGACAAGCGTACGCTGAAGGCACAGAATGAGGCCCGCAAATTGTTGCA
Source organism: Pseudomonadota bacterium (assembly GCA_021795795.1). The sequence continues at coordinate 6,268 of JAJYPA010000440.1, forward strand.
CACCTCACCCAGCGCGCGTGACCAGCTTCCCAACATTCACCCGCAGACCGCCACGTCACAGCAAACGCTTGACGGTGGTAAAGCTGCTCAATATACTACAGGAAGTCAGCCTTTACAGGCTCCGACCGGATATCCGAAACCGTTGCTCACGCAACCCCGGGTGCTCAGGGTCTGGGTCGCACCTTACCGTGGTCCGGAAGGCAATCTGCATTTTCCGGGCATGGTCTACTCCATTATTCAGCCACAAAGTTGGACCTTGGGACACGGTTCGTCCCATGTGCCAATCCCGGTCGCTGATTATTGAGAGTCCTCAGCTTGCACATTATTCAGGAGGTTCCCATGCAGGCAGTTGCGACGTTCCCTGGTGTTTCTCTGTACAATCGTGCCGTATCCAAACTGGATCGGATGTTCTCCAGCAAGCGGGCTTTGATGGCCGCTGCCCTGATGACGATGGCGTTTTTCATCGCGCTGATGGAAGCCCATGCCGGTACGGGCGGCGTATCCTTCACCACCATTGCCACGCGTGTGGAAGGATGGGCGCAAGGGCAGTTGGGTCTGGCCATCGTTGCCGGTGGTCTGATCTTTGGTGTGGCTTCGATGGTGTTCACGGGTAAGGGCACCATTCTGGCGGTGATCGTGGGCGGCGCCGTGGCGCTGTACTACGGCATCCCGGTGCTGATCAGCATCTTCGCTGCCAACGCTGGTTTGGCCATCGCTCACACCCTGATTCTCGGGGCGGCAGCGTAAGCACCAGAGCTAAGTCCACCA
>JAJYPA010000441.1 GCA_021795795.1 Pseudomonadota bacterium
TGTCGGCGTTCATGATTTTCACAAGGCAGTGCTCCAGAATGGTGGTACCGGAACGTTCGCCTTTGGGCACGAGAATCGGTGACTTGAGCGGCCCGGACGTGCGGCCAATGGTGCCCAGAACGTCATTCTCTTCGCCCCATTCACGCCCAGTATTCGTGTCTCCATAGAACAGTCGGACGCGAGCGCCACTGACCAGGCAGCGATCGATGACCTTGCACACCTCCGGTAAAGCGTCCGGGTGGTGCCAGGTTTCGCTGAGGCGGGCATCGGCGTAGGCCTTGATGGCCTCCTTGTATAGGAGGTATTGAGACAGCGTGCCCTTATCGTCCTCACGGACGGGCATGGACAGCCCAAGCCGCTGGACTATTTTTTCGAGGGTCTTAAACACTTGATCGAACCCCAAGGCGGTACAGCCATCATTGAAGTTTTGAACAAATAGGCCTCGCTCGGTGTTTACGGTAATTTCCATAGTGTTTTCTCCTGGGTAGGGCGCAGCAGTCCACGGATGGTGGTGTTGGCCCCGAACGGGTAATGGGTTACTGAGTGGATGGGTTAAAACAGTGGGGCATGAACTACCTGCTCCCTATTTTTTCGCAGAGCATGACCGTCACCTCATACGACTTCTTGGCTTTGAGGATGGCCGCCGCCTTCTTCTGGGCCTCGTAACTGGTATCGGCCAGGACTTCACACTGCCGATGTTTGTAGAACGCTTTGTAACCGTTCATGGGCTGCTCCTTGGATATATCGGAGAGAAATGGACGCAACACGCCACAATGGAGTGTCGCTGCCAGGTAGGTTTCGTATTGGTCTACTGCGATTGAGCGCAGACCGAAAGAATGTAATCCCGGATCAACGCCATGCATTTGGCGTCTTCCTGCGCGGTGATTCCTTTCAGATAAGACTCATCGAGTGGAGTACACATCCGATTGAGAGCGGCCATCACCTCATCAGGAACAGCCGCTGACATGGAAGAAATGGCTCCTTGAGGCGCTTGTGGGGCGACAGCCAGCATGGCTTTGTAGATGCCCTCACAGCCTTTACCCTGGGCTTCAGCAAATATCCCTGCAATGCCCATTTGTCGAGTGGGTTTTACAGGGACGATTCTCCAGTTTGTTGGTTTCGTTTCGTCTTGTGACATAATGGTTCTCCTAATTACGGATTATTAATTGCAAGTTTGTATGGCTATCGTGCGACATCGGTATTCATGCCGCGGAGATGCCACAGATATGTAGAAAGTGCCGCATTTCAGGATTACGGCCTGATCACGCCTGCAAGCAGGGAGAAAGCTTTTCATATAGGTTATGCGCTCTGCTTTTCTATAACGGCATTATAGAAAAGCAGGGTTGCCCCTGCGTAATAAAGCGGGTGCCACTTGGGCACCCGTAAGAATTAGCTTGCCATTTCGTGCGGCGGAAGCACTTTGTTTCCTTATTGCGCTTTCACAGCCAACTCCACGTAGAACCGGCCATAAAGACTGTCGTTGAGCACGAAGCGACTATTCGTTTCGTCGTAATGGCTGGCCAGGGCACGTACTGCCTCAGATACCATATCCTTCCCCATATTCGGGATAAGCTGGTAGGAGGACCGCACATTGTCTGGCGTGGGCCGTTCAACCGATTTAAGGTTGTAGGGGAGGATTTCCCATAGCGTGTCGATGGCTTTCTGGATGACTTCCGATGAGGTGTTGCGATGCACCATGATCATGTCGATTGCCCCGAACAGGGTGTTCCATGGGGTGCGCTTGTAATCGTAAATATCTTCCATCCCATTGAACCGTCCGGCCTCGAACTGCCTGGTATACTGTTCGACCTGGCTGGTTATCGGCCCGTCGGTCCAGGAAATATCGACCGTGCTGTGACTGCTTTTCTTGACGCTGAACTTCACGTTTGGGAAAGCTCGTTTCAACATGGTGCGAATATTCTTGCTGCCCCGTACAACGGCTTTGGTTTCCTGGTCTGCGTTGAGCAACCACGGGTATTCTTTTTTTAAGGCTTCGGCAGTCAATTCAAACTGCTCTGCGTCATTGGCGCGTTTGCGTTCTGCCGCGTCGGCGTACTCATTGGCACGTTGCCGCATTTTAGCGACGGTCTCCTGGGTCTCCACGTTGCCGTAGAGTTCCCACTGGACCGATGAATGCAGCAATGCTTCCGGGAGCATCGGCGACCGGCTGCCGTCATCCCATATGATGTTCACATGAGCGGAACCGCCGATCACGCCGCAGCCTTTTTGGATGCCGCGGCAAGTGCCTGGCGACTGCTCGCCGTCGATACCTTCGACAATGCCGTAGCGACCACCGTACAGAGCGCTGAATACGCGCTGGCCAACGTGGATCGGTCCGCCTTCGAAGGGGATAAGGGAGTTTATGTCCAACATGGATTTCTCCTTGAGTATTTCCGCAGCGATCTGCGGAGAAATTAAAGGCTGAATAGGTAGGTTCCCGTTCAGCCTTGTTTGGTGAACAACAGAGCTGTTACCGAAATTTGCCAACCAGATATTCTGCTTCCAGGCACGCGTTTTCGAGCGTGTCGGCAACCATGAACTCCAGCCAACCGCGCACCATATCCACCAACACGAAGGCGCGGCACACGTAATCGAATGCGATGCCCACAAACCGGTGGATGGGTTGACCGTTTTGAGAGATGACTACTCGCCCCTTTTCGTCGAGAAGCAGTACGGGGAGCGTTTTTGCCTGGCACAACTGATCCATGGTAGTCATGGCGTGGTTCTCCTGTAGATGCGAGTGGAGTGTGTCACCAGGAATTTCGCCCTGGTGGTAGGTAATCAGTTCGTGGCGTCCAGACAGTTCCAGTCTTTGCGAAACTCGTCGTTGTAGACGATATTCTGCTCGCCACGCAGGTAACAGGAGACATTATTGTCTTGACCATCCATGCCCAGGAAAGCAAAAAACGGGCATTTTGTGCCGTCTTTGGCGATGCACGTTTCCCCTTTGGGGATCATGTGCGAGATACGGGCGAAGTCCACAGGCGGCACATGACCCTTTTCGAAGGTGATGGTAACCACCCCATGAGAGCAACTGGTGTACTGCTCCTGGTGTGGTCCTTTGTGTCCACGGGGCAATTGGCATCGTATGGATGCCTCGTTGTCGCCCATATCGTCGGCGATCGACATATGACGCCCGCAGGCTTTTTCTTCGGTGATGTCAGGCATTCTGAAATCTCCTGTAGCGGTTAGAGGAACCGATCAGTTAGCCTGATACGGTCAGTGTGTTTTCCTTGGTGGCGATGCCGATTTCCCGCAGATAGTTAAGAAGACCATAGGTGTCACGCCCGTGACGCAGATAACCGTCTCTGACCAGATCGATACCATCCTCTTTGAGGCTGCCGTCTTCGTTTTCATTGGAGAACTCGAAGATCGAGTCCCCCACATAATCATCGACATGCGCCTTGAATATCCCACGTTCGTCGAGATCCACAACCAGAGAGAGAGCAAGCCGGTTTATCCCGATTGCCTCGTCCTCGACATAACACCAGCACGACACCCAGCAGCCGCCATCGGTTTCCGAAAGCAGAACGTTATCATCCAGTTCCATATCGTTATCATTGGCCAATCGGTTCTGGATGAATGACGCATAAGGGTTTTCGTCGCGCGGCACGCCGTATATGCTGAGAACGTCGGCCTGTGTCAGTCCGCGGCGTTTCAACTCGGTGAGTACATCCACCAGTGGCTTGCCGTGGTAGACGGGATTGCCGTCGACCTCTTCATTATCGTCATGGCCGTCCAGCAATAACTGCAGGGCCATATCGTAGTAGTTGTCGCCAGGGTGGATGCGCCAGACCCCGATGTTTGAGTGGGGAGGTATGGCGGACATTTTAACGTGAGCAAACAAGTCGACAACATTTCCACGGGTCATCCAGCGTACACGGGTACAACCCTTGCCGGGTGCTTCTGTTTGGGTGCCGATAACGACACCGAAATCGTCGGGGATGCCGGCGCCCCAGATACCTCTTACTAAAATGAGTTCAGACATGACGTGATTCCTTATGTTTTGATTTACGCGTGTACTTGGTACGGTCGCGCTCGATCCGCCCCGGCAATACACCGAAGCGGGGTTTGAGGCGAGGTAACGCGCCTCGGATGGTTTCTTTTTGCATGGGAGACTCCCGGTGGCGAGGGCTTAATAGATCCCTCAAGTTATCCAAATGATGGCGGCTGCGTTCTCATGTGGTAGCATAAGGTTATTCACCATCAGGAAGGGGTTGCGATGATTACCTGTAACGGCAAAACCAGAGCCACCTCGCGCTTTGAAAAAGCGGTTATTGAAGTGGGTGGAGGAAGTCCGGACAGGGCTTACACGAAAGAGGATCTCGGGGAAGTCCTGGTGAAGGCTGTGGACATCATGGATGAACACAATCCGGATATGCTTTACAGGCTAATGACCACGTTTGAAAAAGGTGGAGATATCCCAGTCGGGACAGCAGATGGCTACCGGGATGAACGTTCTGGCGCTTCACATTCAGATGGCGATACGGTAGGTGACAAAGGGGTCCAAGTTCCGGTTGTAACCGACTGATCTGCGAGCAACTTGGATTAAATAGTTAACATCCTTGTAGAACTCGATGGGGTCCGGTTCACTCTGTCCATGCTCATATATTCTCTGAAGCGCGTTGTTTGGATCGTCCTTTATGGACATAATCAAAATTGCTTTATTCTTTCTGCTTTCGGAATACATGAATCCTCCGATAATTAGTGCCTAATTGATGTGATGGATTTCAGGGTTACGGCCTGATCACGTCTGCGGACGCAGAGAAAAGACTTTCCAGCGGTCTGGAAAGTGTTCTCGTCTGGTTGGATAAGTTTGGATGAGGGGACGGAATGAAAAAACAAAACCCGCCGAAGCGGGTTCGCATTCAAGTCATTATTTTTGTCTTTTAAATGATTCCGGGTGTTTCATGAATAAGTATGCCACCCAGCCAATGATGGCGACCGAATCGTCTGAAGCATCTTCAATGTCCTATGTGTATAGGCTGGCATAACATAGCGATGGCGCGCAGTCGCAAGAAAAGCCGCTCGAAAGCGGCTTGGTAATCCTATTGGTCAGGGCGCTCAATGTGCGCCAAGATCTTTGCCACTGCCTCGCCATCTTCTCGGCGAAGCGCGACTTCGACCTTGAATATCGCAAACGCCTGGCTCACTGAATATTCACCTGCGTTTACTTTTGTCGATATCCCGTGCATCTGCCAGCCGGCTGGCAGTTGGTCGAACATCCCGCCGTTCCAAAGTTCCCATTCGCACTCTATCTTGTCGGCATCGTCAATCTTAAATGCGACCTTGCAGTCGTCCCACGGCATTGTTTTCATCGAATTCTCCTGTGAATTGACCTGAAAAAAGGACACAAAACCCACATATCGTGGTGATGTGCCCCGTTGGGGAAGAAAGGCCGGATGGCCTTCGAGAATTCCGGCAATAACGCTGCCGGTGGTCGCCTTTGATGAACCACAAAGGTAGGGAATACCAAAACATCCATTTGTGAAGGTGCTGTGGTATACTCTGTTTTGAGGTCATTTTTTGGAGACGATCTGATGAATGGAATGCAGAAAATACTCAACGAGTGTGGCTTCTCTGATGACCAGGCAACTGATCTCTTGGCGAGCATGGAGAAAGAATTGGGAAGCTTCTCTTTGCGGACGGTTTCGGAGAACCTGATACAGGACCCAGATACCGGGCGTATTAGAGTCACAAAACGGGCCGAACCAGAGTATATGCGTCTATTTGCTTTGGCTGGAATGAATATGCACGATCACTTGAAAAATCGGAAAGCCTTTTTCAAGGCATTCCGACGTGCTAATAGTTTAGCCTTCGACAGGCTCATATTTGATCACGAACTTCCATTTCTGAAATGAGTTCTTTTACATGCCGTAAATAATAGGAATCCTCTTTTGCCAGTGCGGCTAAGTACTGGATTCCTTCTTTTAACTCGTCTCTAGACCACGCTTCACAAAGCGTACCGAGTTTTTTTGGCGATACGTCTTTATCGAAAATCATGAGGTGTCTCCAATTGAATGGCGCACACCCTGGCCCTTTCGGGGTGGTGTGCCCCGAGAAGGAAAATCTTATACAGCAGGAAAATTCAGCGGCTAACGATCTCCATTATGGAGTTTTCGTTACCCGTGAATTCACGGTACCAGTCCACCGCCTTTTGGGCGGCTTCTATGGTCTGAAATTTAGCCTCTTGTCCAGACACCGTTGTGGTGCCATTCCAGGTGCGTGACAATGGGGCAAAGCGATTGATGATGACGTGGTACATTGTATATCTCCTTAAAAATGACACGAAAACCCCATCATTGGGGATGTGCCTTGCTTGGGATAAAGACCGGATGGTCTTTGAGATTCCCGGCGATAACGCTGCCGGTGGTCGCTGTTGATAAACCACAACAGTAGGGAATACCGGAGCGCTCGCAGGACAAGCGTTTCGGTATTCCGTGGCTGGGGGGCATGAAAAATCTGGGGTCTTCGGGGCGCTTCGGGATCAAATTGATCCCGGCGACAGGCAAAGGGGTTCCTAGCTACCCGCCCCGAAGATTTCGGATCGGTCCCGCGCCTGTGGAATCGGCTCTTGCGCGGAGTGTGGCCTGTGCCTGTGAGAACGCCCGCCTCGAGCCGGGTTAGAGGGGGCGATGATATCGCTTACTGGAGATGCGGACTGTTGCCATCTCCTTTTCAACAGACTCCATCATACCTTTCGTCGGTGGACATCAATGCTGCAAAAACGTTAATTTTCATGACATAATGTATTGAATGCCGATTTTCACCAGTTATGACGATGACCTTCTCCCAGGATGATTGGCCTCTCAGCGTACGGAGCCGCAGTCGGGGCCGGCGCGACGGCCCTTCATCCGCATGGTGGTTTCCGTCGCGTAGCTGGCCGGTCCGATGATGTGCTCGGTGATCTGCCAGTGCGAGTCGAAGGTTTGCGGCAGGCTCTGGATCCAGCCCACCTGATTCACCGTGGCATGGGGCGTGGTGCAGTGGATATTCCACTGTTCGCGGCCGTTGGCCAGCG
>JAJYPA010000442.1 GCA_021795795.1 Pseudomonadota bacterium
TCGTCGCCGGCAAGGTGCCGGAAATACTGGAGGACGCCACGATTTATGCCCTGGATTTAGGAGCGTTGATCGCCGGGTCGCGCTATCGGGGCGACTTTGAAGAACGCCTCAAATCCGTACTGAAATCGCTACGCAAAAAACCCAACAGCATTCTCTTTATCGACGAGATCCATACCTTGATCGGTGCCGGTGCCGCATCCGGGGGCGCCATGGATGCCTCCAACCTCCTGAAACCGGCGCTGGCCTCCGGTGAATTGAAATGCATCGGAGCCACTACCTACCAGGAATTCCGTCAATATTTCGAAAAAGACCGAGCGCTGACACGCCGCTTCCAGAAAATCGATGTCCCGGAACCCTCCCAAGAAGAGTCCGTCCAGATCCTGCGGGGTCTGAAGGGACAGTTCGAGCAGCATCATGGCCTGCGTTACACCGATACGGCCCTGCGTGCGGCGGTGGAGCTTTCCGTCAAACATATCCACGATCGTCATTTACCGGACAAAGCGATCGATCTCATCGATGAAGTGGGAGCGGCGCAAGCGCTCCTGCCCGTTTCCCGGCGCAAGAAAAGCATCGGGATCCACGACATCGAGGAAATGGTAGCCCGCGTGGCGCGTATTCCGGGCAAGAGCGTCTCCACCGACGATCGTCAGGCGCTGAGATACCTGGAGCGCGATCTGGGGCTGGTGATCTATGGCCAGGGAAAGGCCATTCACGAACTTGCGGCGGCCATCAAGATGGCGCGGGCGGGTCTGCGTCACCATGAAAAACCGGTAGGCAGTTTTCTCTTCGCCGGCCCCACCGGCGTGGGCAAGACGGAGCTGAGCAGACAGCTGGCGAGTCTCCTCGGCATTCCGTTGTTGCGTTTCGATATGAGCGAGTACATGGAACGGCACACCGTCTCGCGACTCATCGGCGCGCCGCCGGGATATGTGGGTCACGATCAGGCCGGACAACTAACCGAGGCCGTGAGCCGCAATCCGCATGCGGTGCTCCTGCTCGATGAGATCGAGAAGGCACACCCGGACATCTTCAACGTCCTCCTGCAGGTGATGGACCACGGCAAGCTGACGGACGCGGGCGGGCGCTCCGTGGATTTCCGCAATGTGGTCCTGATCATGACCACCAATGCGGGTGCGGAATCCCGCGGTAAGGCGGCCATCGGTTTCATGAGCGCACCAGAGGGTGACAGCGGGCAGGAGATGGAAACCATTCGCCGCGTTTTCGCCCCAGAGTTCCGCAACCGCCTGGACGCCGTGGTACCCTTCGCGCCGTTGTCGCGGGATACGGTGCTCCATGTCGTGGACAAGTTCGTCATGGAACTCGACGAGCAGTTGCTGCAAAAGGGTTACAGTCTGGAGATCAGCACTGATCTGCGACAGTGGCTGGCGGACAAAGGTTATGACCCGCAGATGGGTGCCCGGCCCATGGCTCGGGTCATTCAGGAATATTTGAAGAAACCGCTGGCGGAGCATATCCTTTTTGGCGAGTTGCCCAAGGGCACGCGAATCATGGCCCGCCTGGAGGAAAACGACGTGAAGCTGGAGATCCCGGAACCAGTGCACCAAGAATAACGACCGGGAAACCGCCATCTACGGTGCATGCGCGCTGGCGACATCAGATGGAATGCACTGTGAGCCGCCGTCACCATTGGGTGGCCCTTTAAGTTCAACGACATTCCCTTCCGGGTCCGTCAGGTAGAAAGACGGGCCCTCGCCTTCTGCGCCATAGCGCCGAACTGTGGCGCCAGCCTGGACACCGTGTGCGGCCAGGTGGGCACGGATTTCCGTCTCATTGAAGGGATCAACTCTCAGGCAGAAATGATCCATATTCCGACCTTCAGGGCTGGGTGCGCCGCCGCCCTCACGTCCGAGCTTCCCCGTCAGGGTGACGAGATCGATAAGCGCACGACCGGCACGGAGTTGAATGAGACCAAGCGCATCCTGACGCCGCTCGACAGAGCAACCCAGAATGTTGCCATAGAAATGGAGCATGGACTGTTCGTCGACGATCCTTAGGACCACGTGGTCAATTGCCCGAACTCGAATGGGGATCATGTGGCGTACCTCCTGTCTAGCCGGGATAGGAAATGGCTGGCTCCCTCTTACTACCAAAGGCAGCAGCGTAGCTTGCACCGCCCCCTTTGTCGACCCCACACTGCGTCTGCGCGATAGATTGGCTTCTTCTTGCTATCGGGTTATACCATCGCTTCATTTGGGATAAGAGCAAGCAGATCTGTTACCCCAGTATCTACGCCTAGCTGTGAAAACAAAGTGGTAGCTTGGCCTCGATGATGCGTTTGATGGTTGAAGAAATGCATGACAAGGCAGAAGAAGTTCTTGTCTGCGACTATACCCTTGGTGCTTGCATAACGCAGAACGTGATCCAGGTCGTGGTCTGTAATCGAACGCGCCCACTCCGTGATGACCTGATCGAGCAGCCTTCGGTGATTTGAGAGACTTTGAATGTCTGAATAAAGAGGCTGATCGAGGCTTGCTGGGGTTGGGAGGTTTCGTACCGGTTCAAGTGCCGAATAGTTGGCAGGATGGGTTGCGAAGCGCTTTAACCAAATTGTGTCGCCGACAGCCAAGTGGTTCAGTGTCCCGAGAATGGAGCTGAAGAATGCCTTTCTATCGGCGATAAGCTCCTCACCGGGCAAGGTCATTGCAGCTTCGTACAATTTGTCATTCATCCACTTGTTGTACTTCGCCATAAGGCGAATGTGGTCGGTTCGGCTCATCATGCACTCTCTCCCTGGATATGGCTGACGAATTTGTCAACTGTAATTCGCCCTCCGTAATGGTGAATGACGTCTTCCAAGACATGTTTTCTTTGATCTGGCGTAAAAGCCGCACAAAGCATCTTCTAGGACGACCACGTTGTAGACTAGATCGTGGCCGTGACCCTTTCGCTCACGAAAACCGAACACACGTTGAAGCCACTCGATGGCGCGAGGTAAATCGGTATAGGTAATCGTAGGCACGATGTCCGGCGCAACCCACATACCATTTCTTGCCATTTTCGCCTCCGCTCATTGATATGCCGCCTAACGGCGTGAATCAGCCGCGCCGCTTTTTGGCTTCGGCTGGATTTACTTGTTAGAAGCCAACTGTTCAAGACGTTCGGCCAGCCAAACCTTGATGATGGACTGACGTGTTACACCCAACCGGCTGGCTTCTTTATCAAGGGATTCGATCATCCAGTCTGGAAAATCGACATTCACTCTTCTTTGTTTTTGCATAGGACGTCGTGCCTTAGCGATGTCCAAGACCTCACTCACGTCCTTACCACTATCAAAATCAGAATCAAATTTCTTCGCTTTCATACAGAGTTACCTCTTCAGGCCGCGCGCGACGAACAGAGATGATACGGATGTTCTTGCTCCGATGTGTGATGACCGCAGACCAGTGCTTGCCTTTGATGCGACCAATAAGCATAAATCGGGGCTCATCCACCGTTTTTGCTGGAATCTCAACCAGATAGGGATCGTTCCAAAGTTCCTGGGCTTGAACAAAATCAATCCCATGTTTTTCCCGGTTAATTCGGCTTTTCTGGTCGTCAAATTCAAAGCTTGTCATGGTATAAAAATTATACCCTTATTGAGGATAAGGCAAGGTGCCAAGCTTGTGGCTTCTAACGTAAAGTTGAGGGACGCGCCGCTTTTGGCGCGTCCCTCTCGAACGCAAGATTAGGCCACATTTTTTAGACTACCCACATCTCAGCCGCAACGCGCCGCCTCGATTGCGGCGATGTCGATTTTTCTCATCTGCATCATCGCATCGAACGCCCGCTTGGCGGCAACAGGATCGGGATCAGTGATCGCTTTCGTGAGGGCGATCGGTGTTATCTGCCAAGATAACCCCCATTTGTCCTTGCACCAGCCGCACGCGCTTTCCTGATCGCCGTTGCCAACTATCGCGTTCCAATAGCGATCCGTTTCGGCTTGGTCAGTGATTGCGACCTGAAACGAAAACGCTTCGTGGTGTGTGAACGCGGGCCCGCCATTGAGTCCGAGGCACGGAATACCCATCACGGTGAACTCGACTGTCAATACATCCCCTTTCTTTCCCGACGGAAAGTCTCCCGGTGCGCGGTGCACTGCGCCGACAGACGAATCGGGAAAGATATCGGCGTAAAAGTGTGCCGCGTCTTCGGCGCTGCCATCGTACCAAAGGCAGACCGTGTTCTTTGCTGGTGTTGTCATGTCACTTCTCCACTAAAATCGAAATTTGTGCCATTCCGGCATGGCTTCACTGTGCTTCGTATAGGCAATATAACGTTTAAGGTAAGGGGCGCGCCGCTTTTGGCACGTTCCTCTCGAATGCAGTGTTGGGCATGATATTGGAAAATTTACATGGAATGGAAACCAATCATGTTTCCTTCTGTATCACGCGCTAAAGCAATAAAGCCGTGCTCACCAATGGACATCTTTTCTTTCACGAGCGTGCCGCCATTTATTGCAACACGCGAGGCTTCTACTGCACAGTCTTTGCAGCCAAAGTAAACCATTGTGCCACCACCGACGGAGGCAAAGCCCTCCATTTTTACCAGCATGCCACATGCACCATACGAAGTCTGTGCAGTCGCTTTGTCAGATGGGAATGCCCACATTTCCATATTCATTTCCGCTGTCGGAGCAGGCATCTTTTCTAATTTGATGTCCAGCACGTCTTCATAGAATTTCTTGGCTCGTTGCATGTCTTGCACATAGATTTCAAACCAGACAACAGGATTACTTTGCATGACGATTCTCCTTTGGTAAACGAAGAGAGTTAACGGGGTAAGCAAATGTCCGGCGTATAAATTAAGAGGTCGGCCAGCTCAGAACATAACCGAAGCCCGGAATATTGCTATGCAGTATAGTCCAACACCGGCATTGTTGGCCGGTCCCCTTGAATGCCTTGTTAGGCATGCACACGATTTGAGACCTCAATCAGATTCATGTCTGGATCGCGAAAATAGACAGAAAAAATTGGACCTATTGCTCCTGTGCGCTGAACCGGTCCCTCAATTACAGCAACGTTGCACGAAGAGAGGTGACTTACCACTTCAGGTATCGGGACTGACGTGATAAAGCACAAATCCGCCGAGCCAGGCGTGGGCTGTTGCGCTTTTGGCTCGAACTCTTTTTTGTGCTGATGCAGGTTGATTTTCTGCGCACCAAAAGAAAGTGCTTTTCGACCATCACCGAAAGTAATGATGTCCATGCCCAAGACTCTTGAATAGAAAGATGCGGTAGCGTCGATGTCTTTTACGGTCAGTACCAAGTGATCAAGGCTGTCAATTTTCATACGATGCTGTCTTGTATGCCCAACGACCAAACTCAAGCGCCGCGTCAGCTGGAGCGCTTTGTTGGGCGTTGTTTTTTCCAGTCACTGTTTCATAATGGCTGAGGTTAGCGCAAGGCGGCCAAATGGCCAAAGTTTCAGTTCTTGGTAGATAAATTAGCGTGTAGGGAAATTTGCGGAATAACACACGCCGGAAGTCTTCTTCGATGAGCAAATGCCCAAAGGGATTGCGAAGCGCTGACGCAACTGCCGCGTCAGCGGCACGGGCGAACTCAAAAACCAAGCCCCAGCGCTTTTGACTCATACCAAATCTGCACCTCCAGAAGCTCATGCTCTGCCTCTGGACGGAGCACGACTAACATCACGGTTTATTCGGAAATAATTTGGATCGAACCTGTTCCCACGGGATGGCAGTGGAAGGATCAGCACGGTGCGCAGCAACGCGACGATGCAACTCGGCTTTTTGAGCTTGTGACAACTCAACGGTATCCGGTGCCTCCGCAGCAATGCTATCCCATATATCCTCAACGAGCTGGATGCGCTCGGAAATGGACAATTTCATGTATTCAGCAGTGGGAGTAGGCATAGACGCAGTATAAATCAAGGCCAACGTTAAGGTAAAGGGGGGAGGGTAGGCCCAACGGGCGCGAGTTGGGTGTCAGAATTGGTGTGGAGGGGAGGAATCGAACCTCCCTACGTTCACTCTTGGACCAAGTGAAAGATCCGAACCACTGTACTTCTCGGCACTGCCGAAGTACGCTTTCCAACCAAGCCAGCAGGGTGGACGGCACACAGCCAATCTTGGGGGCTATAGATTCGACAGCGGCCCACAGGGAAGGATATTCGCCACGATGCTCCTGTACCAGGCGAACCGCGCGCTCACGGACTTCAGACGAAAACTGCTTGGACTTATTCATGGCCCCATTCTCTCAAAGGTTGGAGCCTCCACCAAACTCGGGGCGGTTCAGCCGCGTAGCGGTGTCCGCTTGAATGAATTGTTAGGTCTGCCCCTCCGTGAAGCCTTTCGGCGGCTCAGCCAACGTGATGACGTTGCCATCAGGATCGGCGAGATGAGAAATCTTGCCGAAATCTCCTTGCTGGATTTGGTCGATCTCGATGCTGTGTGTGTCCAGCAATGACTTGGTGGCGTCAAGATCGGGAACCACGATAGTCATGATGCCTTTACCTGCCTTTGATGGGTCTTGGAACAGCTGGATTCCCGCGCTACCAAATCCGCGCCATTGGACAAGAGTGTCCATTGGTTTGTCATCGGGGCCACGCCCAAGAACTTTCGAGTAGAACTCGGATGAGGAAGCTATGTTTTTGACAAACATGGCAGCATACAAACCTTGAATTTTCATTTTCCCTCCAGATGAGAGTGGGAGAGTATGGATTTGATTGCTTAACTGTATCGCAGCCTATGGCAGGCCTAACGGGCAGAATAAGGGGCGCCGCGGTAGCGGCGTCCCAGTGAGCGAGAGCGAACGATCTTGATGCGTTTGTTAGGCATTTCAGTACCCTAGCACGACTCCATCTCCGGAATCGTTGTGCCAATGAATAAACAGTGGCGGTGCATTCTTCTCAAGGAAGAACTTCAGAGCGCTTTCAACGACCTCAACAGGATAGGTCCATGACGCGGGATATTCGTCGCGCTGCCCGTTGTTGAGTTGATATTCAATTGTCTCGTCTTCTGGCCCAGAATATTCCGGATTTCTGGAGCTGAAGCCA
>JAJYPA010000443.1 GCA_021795795.1 Pseudomonadota bacterium
CAAGACCATCACGCGCTCAAATGCACAAAACGCGCTGATGTGGATGTGGCTCGAAACCATGGGCAGTTATACCGGCGACGGCAAGGACGGAATGCATTCGCTGATGAAGAAAAGCCGATTGCTGCCGCTGATGTGCTGCTATCCGGAGGACTATCCCCACGCACCCAGACTGTTCGAATTGTCCGAGCTTTATCCAAACGACTGGGCTGCATTCGAAAAGGCAGTCAGCACCGCCGATCTGTCGGTTGACCACTTCACGCAATACCTCAACGAACTCGAGCAGGTCGCCAGGAATATCGGGGTGCGCTTGCCATGCCCAGATGACATATACGCCAAGGCAATGGGCCGCTTTCGGACGCGTGGCGAAGCGATGAGGGCGGCGCAATGAGGGACTTGATGCAACGCCAACCAACCTACCGCAACCCCAAATGGCTGGCCGCCGTTCGCTCCATAGAATGCTGTGTTCTCTGCGGTGCATATGGCACCCAGGCGGCGCACTCAAACCAACACGGCAAAGGCATCGGCATGAAGGCTCACGACTGCGCAACCGCCGCGCTATGCCAAGAGCATCACCACGAAATCGACAACGGCAAAAACCTATCACGAGAGGAACGCAGGGCAATGATGGATCGAGCAATCGTTTTAACACTGATCGAGTTGGTTAATTTGGGGAAAGTGGGGGTTTTGGCATGACCGACAGTATCTTCATCGAAGGCATGGAACTGGTGCGAATCAAGCGCCTGACAGACGAAAACAAAAAATCTAACGGACAGGAGTTGCGCCAATTCCGACGCGCTGAAAAGGATCTGAAAGCTCAAGGCGTGCATCGGGTGTATTACGACGAGAACGACCTGATGACGTGCGAGCAGGGGCCGGTGTATGCGCTGCATGGTCGTCGGTACATCACACAGGAGCAGATCGATGCTCACTATCCTGAAGCGCGGAATCGGAAACATGCGTAAAACCCCACGGATGGCGGGATTGGAAATTAAGAAAAAACGCCAGTCGATCAAACCGGATGGCATTCACTCAATGACACAAGCGGATTTGGCTGATGAGTTATTCACCAGTGAGCGCCATATCCGAAACCTTGAGCGCGGCGAGTGCTCGCTTAACCTGTACCTGATGGCAATCGATTTTCTATGGAGTGGCAAGTATGTCTGCAATGACAAAGAAGATTGACGCGGAGATAGAGGCCTGGGCGAAGTGGGCGCGCACCCAATATCCGTTCGGGTATGGAAATTCACCGTGCGACAAATGGGACAAGCCGAGCTTTGGGACGGCGTTTATCGACCAATCATCGGAAACGATATTTGTCCCCTTTGAGCATCGGCACATGGATCGCGTGATTAACCACGTCATATCCAAAAAACACGCAGCGGTTATCAAGGCGCTGTATATCCGATGGTTCGATAAAGACACGCCACCGGCAATCAAGCGGATGATTATGGCGCGGGATGCTGGATGCTCAGTTGGCGCTCTGGCGAAGGTAAAAGAGAAAACGATCAGGGCTGTTGCAATCGCCCTTTGTGCAGATGAAAAAGAAAATAACCAATAGGAACTTAGCCTTCCTTGGAATCCCCATTTTAAGGGGTATGATTCTGCTATCGTCGGTTCGAATTGACTGACGGAATTTATTAACTAGCCCTGCGATTGCGGGGCTTTTGCGTTTTTGCAAAACAAACCCCATGCAATGGAGGCCCAGATGGCCAAAATTTGTGGGGCCAAGACTCGAAGTGGTGGCAAGTGCAAATCGCGGCCAATGGCGAACGGCAGATGCCGGATGCACGGCGGCAAGAGCACTGGCCCAGATAAGCCAAACACCGCGAACAATGCCGCAACCCACGGCATTTACCAAAAGCATCTGACCCAAGAAGAGCGCGGACAATACTCCGGCTTAACGCTTGGTGAGGTTGACCATGAATTGCGCCTGATGCGCATTCGGTTGGCTCGGGCGCTTGAGGCTGAGTTCAAAGCCAATGGTGAGCCCGAGCTTGACGAGATGGTCGAGAACGAAGGCGCGGGCGAATATGTGGCCAGATCTTCTCGCAAATCAAAGGTTCGCGATTACAACGCGATCATCGACCGCATAACAGCACGCATCGAAAGCCTTGAGAAGACGCGCAAGCTGCTTGATTCAGGTGACGGCGGCAATGGTGACGTTGAAGGTTTCGAGACGCTTCCCTATGAAGCATAGGCTCGTATCTCGCGTCAGTGTTCCGCAGCATGATTTTGTAAATGCGCGCGAGCAGTTCCCGGCTTTCGTCGGCGGATTCGGCTCTGGCAAGACAGATGCAGGCATTCGCAGAGCATTACGTCTCAAGTTTGCCTATCCCAAGCAGGATGTGGCGTACTACCTGCCGACGTATGATCTGGTGCGGATGATCGGTTATCCGAGATTCACCGGACTACTGACTCTGGCGAAGATCAAGCATGTTCTGAACAAATCAGAGCACGTCATCTCGATTGCCGGTAAAGGCCAGATCATCTTTCGGACAATGGACAATCCAGAGCGGATTGTGGGCTATGAAGTCGCCGATTCCATTGTCGATGAACTTGACACCCTGAAGCGCGATGATGCCGAGCACGTCTGGCGTCAAATCCTTGCGCGTAACCGGCAAAAAAAACCGGATAAGACGATAAACACCGTGGGCGTAGCAACGACGCCCGAGGGCTTCAAGTACGTCTACGACAGATGGCACAAAGAACCAGCGGAAGGCTATCGGCTGATTCGCGCATCGACGTACAGCAACGAAAGAAACCTGCCAGCCGGGTACATCGACTCGCTCAAGCGGTCATATCCGGCAAACCTGATTAATGCCTACATCAACGGGCAATTCGTCAACCTGAATTCAGGCGCGGTTTATCCCGACTTTGATCGGGCAAAGCACAACACGTTCGAATCAGAGCTGCCGGGCGAAGACCTGCACATCGGGCAGGACTTCAACGTGTACAACTGCACGTCTGCTGTTTGCGTGATTCGCCAGGGTAAGCCAATTGTGGTTGGCGAATTGACGAAGATCAGAGATACACCCGAAGTCGTCAAGACGATCAAGGAGAAATACCCCGGCCATCGGATATTCATCTACCCAGATGCGTCCGGCAACAGCAACAAGACCGTGAATGCCAGTGAGTCGGATATATCGATTCTCAAGAGCGCCGGTTTTGAAGTTCGTGTTAATCCAGCAAATCCGCTCGTTAAAGAGCGTGTGATGGCTGTGAATCGCCTGATTCAAGACGGCGAAGGCCATTGCACGCTGACAGTGAACACGCTCCGTGCGCCTACCGTCACGGAATGCCTTGAGCAGCAGATTTATGACGACAACGGCCAGCCTGACAAGAAGGACGGCAAAGATCACGCGAATGATGCCCTCGGGTACGTCCTCGCGTGGCATTGGCCGATTGTTAAGCCCGAATCAATGCAATCAGTTCATATACCGCACATGAGGCGCTAAGACGTGTACAAGACGCTTCAATCTACATTCACCAATGACAAGGACTTTCCGGCGCGCACGTTCCGCCTGTCCATGCTCACGCGGGTGATTGAGGGCGCGCTGTACGACAACCTCGAATATCCGTTCGATACAGAAGAAAACGAGGCGGGAGAGTATGTGCCGATTCGCAAGCGTCGCCCGTCTGTTCGTTATGGATTGTGCCGCCTGGTTGTCGATGATTCCGTGTCGCTATTGTTCAGTGAGGGGCATTTCCCTGGCATAGAAGCAACTGACAACACCACGCGCGATGAGCTGAGTCGGATTGTCCGAGATATTGGCCTCAACGAGGTGATGATCGATGCGGCTACAAAAGGCAGTGTAGGCAGTGTGGCGATATGGCTGCGCATCCTCGAAGGGCGCATCTTCGTATCACCGATCAAAACGATCTATCTGACGCCAACGTGGAAAGCCACCGCTCCAGATACGCTCGAAAAGGTGACGGAAAAATACAAGGTCAAGGGATCGGACTTGGCAGACGCCGGTTATCCGATGATCGAATCGGAGATGAACGAGTTTTTCTGGTTTCAGCGTGACTTCACGGAAACGCAGGAGATTCGGTACGTCCCAATCAAGGTCAAGGGCGAGAAAACCACTCCCCAGCCAGATCCTGAATTTACCACTGACCATGACCTTGGGTTTGTGCCTATCGTCTGGGTAAAGAATCTCCCGGGCGGCGATGATGTGGACGGCGCGCCAACATTCCCGCCTGAAGTAATCGACACCGGTATCGAGATTGATTACCAGCTCTCGCAAGCTGGCCGTGGCCTGAAGTATTCAAGTGACCCGACGCTACTGATCAAAGAGCCAGCGCGCACTCAAACAGGTGAACTCATCCGAGGCGCAAGCAACGCGATAACAGTCGGGCCAAATGGCGACGCCAAGATGCTCGAAATCGATGGCAGCGCGGTCGAGGCGGTTATTTCCTACGTTCGCGTGCTGCGTGAATTGGCTCTGGAAACAGCGCACGGAAATCGCACGAATGCCGACAAGATCAGCGCAGCGCAGTCAGGTCGTGCAATGGAATTGATGAATCAGGCGCTAATTTGGCTGGCTGACCGACTGCGGATCAGTTACGGCGAGGGCGCGATCAAAGATTTGCTTTCGATGATCATCAAGGCATCTGCAAAAATGCAGCTCAAGCATCGAGACGGGTCAAAGGTCGAAGAATTAAAGGGCGATGGACTGGCTCTACGCTGGCCAGCATGGTACCCACCGACGGCTACCGACAAGCAGACGAACGCGAACACAATCAAGACGCTCAAGGATGCAAGCCTTCTTTCTCAGAAAACGGGCGTCAAGATCATTGCGGCTGACCACGACATTGAAGACCCTGCCGATGAACTGAATCTCATTGAGAAGGATGAGGCAAAGAATCCACCGGTTCCGCCTGCAAACACACAAGAAAAGATTACCGAAAGCATTTAACCAAACCACCCGCTGATGCGGGTTTTTTTACGTCAAGAGGAAGGCCTGATGCCAAAACTCAGAAAGATACGATTCTCAAGTTTTATTCATGCAAACGGCGAAGGAGATGGCGGCGGCGGGAATACATCACCAGCACCGGCCTCGCAGCAGCCAGGCGCAGAAACATTTTCTCGTGAGTATGTGCAGGAACTCCGCGCGGAAAACAAGGGATGGCGCTTGAAGGTACAGGAAATGGAAACCGCGTCAAAAGCCGCCAAGGAAGAGGCTGATCGCGTGCGCACCGAGGCAGAGGCAAAGACCGCCGAAGCTTATTCACGCGCCAATGAGCGAGTTATCCGCGCTGAACTGAAGGCATCAGCCATCAAGGCCGGAATGATTGATCTGGACGGCCTGAAATTGGCCGACCTGTCGAATGTGAAGCTGTCAGATGACGGCGAAGTGGTTGGTGCTGATGAAATGCTGACCGCTCTGAAGGAAAGCAAGCCCTATCTGTTTAAGGCCGCTACTTCAACCACTACCACCCCAACTCCGAAGCCATCCGAGCAGCAGCCTAAAAAGGCCACTGAAATGGATGACAAAGAGTGGGCCGCGAAGAAAAAAGAAATCGGACTGCGTTAAACCGCGTCCACAACCTGATCGGGGCCAGACGCCCAGCAGGAATTGACCACAATTCTTACTGTACGAGGACTCCGTTATGGGTATTCAAAATTTTCCGGCAGCTTTGGTGCCAATCATTCAGCAAGGCTTTTTGGAGCGCGCGTTCCAAGACGGCCTCCGTTCACGCCTTGGCTTCCGAGCTATTGCCGACCGCGAAGAGTTTTCAATCGGTATCGGTGAATCACTGACCAAAACCCGCACTGGATTGAAAGCGCCGGTCACCACTCCGTCAAATCCGTCGAACAACACCAACCTCGACAATGGCATGACGCCTACTGGCTGGACCGTTGAACAGTATGTGATGTCGCTGAATCAATACAACGACACCCAAGACCTGAACATGGTCACCAGCAAGGTCGGTATTGCCAGCCAGTTCATGAAGAACGCCCAGGTGAATGGTATTCAAGCCATGCAGTCACTTGATCGGATTGCCCGCAATACGCTCTACGGCTCCTACCTCGGCGGCAACACTCGCGTGACTGCTACTTTGGGTGTTGCCGCCGCAACCATCGCCGTTGATGACATTCGCGGTTTCCGCCATGTGTTCTCAAATGGCGTACTGGTTCCGGTATCAGCAACCTACACCATGACCGTTGTTGTTGGGGCTAACACCTACACGCTGACTGGCGCAACTGCAGACGGCACCAATGTATCAACTGCGCCCGATGGCATCAGCGGCACCTTGACCTTCAGCACGAACGTCACTGTTGCTGACGGCACCGCTGGGAATGCCGTTGTTTCCTCCGTTGCTCCTGTTGTTCATCGTCCGGCTGATCGCGCAACTACTGCCGCTCTGGTTTCTGGCGATACGCTGACCATGCAAACCATCCTGTCTGGTGTAGCGGATCTGCGCAGCAACAACGTTCCCGACATTGACGGCAACTACAACCTGTATCTGGATGACAAGCAACTGCTCGGCCTGTTCAAGGATTCGGACTTCAAGCTGCTGTTCCGTGGTGCCTATGGCTCCGCAGAGTACAAGAGCGGCATGGTGTTCGAGTTGCTTGGTGCGCGATTCATCCCAACCACTGAAGCGCCACAACAGGCTTCGCTCGGCGCTGGCGCAATCCATCGCGGCATTCTGTGCGGCTCTGGTGCGCTGGTTGAGGGCGACTATGCAGCCACCGGTTACAGCGATGTTGCCAGCGATGACGATGCACTGAAGGTCATGGTCGATGACGTGTGCATGGTTACTCGTGAGCCACTTGACCGCCTGCAACAAATCATCGCCCAGTCTTGGTACTGGATTGGTGGTTTTGCGGTCCCAACCGACATGACTGCCAACACCAGCGTGATCCCGACTGCAACCAACAGCTATTACAAGCGCGCGGTTGTTCTGGAATCCCTGTAATCCAATGGGCGGCGCTTATGCGCTGCCTTATTTGAGGTGATGACATGGCACAAGCCAGCAAAGCCGCTG